>CAZEUK010000283.1:0-1500 GCA_964514535.1 uncultured Aquificales bacterium | reverse complement strand
AGACAAAGGGAGAAATCTAAAATTTTTATTCCTCTGAAAATTTACCCTATCTTTTTGTATCTATAATCATGTATATTTATTCATTATATTTAAGAAATCATTAAAAACCACGAATACGTTTTAAATCTACTTCTCTTTGTTTTTAAATATATCTTACTGATAGGAATATTTCTTTTGCTATACCTTTGGAATTTGGATTAAAACAATATACATAATCTTATAGATAATTAAGATTAAAATTCCTATCAACTGCTTTTAATCTATTTTTAAGGTTAAAATAAATAAAAACTTTATACTGTAGAGGTAGTTTTAATGAAAGTTGATAAATCTAGGAAGTTATTTGAGGAAGCACAGAAATATTTAGTTGGTGGTGTTAATTCACCTGTTAGGGCGTTTAAATCTGTTAATGCAGAGCCTCTATTTATTGATAGGGGGAAGGGAAGTAGAATTTGGGATGTGGATGGCAACAGTTATATAGATTATGTTTTATCTTGGGGACCGCTTATTTTAGGACACGCACACGACCAAATAATAAACGGAATAAAAGAAATATCAAACTATGGAACAAGTTTCGGAGCACCTACAGAGATTGAGGTAAAGATGGCAAAGGCTGTTGTTGATGCTGTTCCATCAATAGAGATGGTTAGATTTGTTAATTCTGGAACAGAAGCTACAATGTCAGCAATACGATTGGCTAGAGGATTTACAGGTAGAAAAAAGATAGTTAAGTTTGACGGATGTTATCACGGTCATGTAGATAGTTTACTTGTTTCTGCAGGTTCTGGAGTTGCAACCTTTGGAATTCCGGGAACACCGGGAATACCTGAGGAGATAGCGGAGCTAACTATTGTCTTACCTTACAACAATATTGAAAAGGTTGAAGAAACCTTTAAAAAGTATGGAAATGATATTGCAGGTGTAATTATAGAGCCTGTAGCAGGTAATATGGGAGTTATAGCCCCTTCTAAAGAGTTCCACCAGAGATTAAGAGAGATAACTAGAGAGTACGGAGCATTGTTAATATGGGATGAAGTTATGACAGGCTTTAGACTAGCTTATGGGGGAGCACAGGAATTATACGGAATAGAACCTGATTTAACTACTTTAGGAAAAGTTATAGGTGGTGGTTTACCTGTAGGAGCTTACGGAGGAAAAAGGGAGATAATGGAAAAGGTTGCACCTGTTGGACCTGTTTATCAGGCTGGTACACTTTCAGGTAATCCTTTAGCTATGATGGCAGGATTGAAACAGTTGGAAATACTAAAAGAGACAAATCCTTATGATGAGTTAGATAAAAGGGGAAAAGAGTTAGAAGATGGTATTAACTTTTTAATTGAAAAGTATGGTATAAAAGGTAAAGTTAACAGAGTTGGTTCTATGATAACTTTATTCTTCACAGATAAGGAAGTTAAAAACTTTACAGATGCAAAATCAAGTGATTTGGAAATGTTTGCAAAATTCTTTAGAGAATTGTTAAAGAGAGGTATATATCTACCTGCA
>CAZEUK010000282.1:0-1511 GCA_964514535.1 uncultured Aquificales bacterium | reverse complement strand
AAAGTTAGATGAGATGATGCTGAGTTCCATATAGTTAAGTTGTATTCAGGATTTATAGAAGACCTAATTAAAACGGGATATGATGCAAATGCTATTGTTAACACTGTTCCGATAGATACTAATGTAGAGCCATATATAACCTTGTCAAATTTTGAAGATGTTAGGTTTTTAAAGTATAAAATTAATCCAACAATTATTAATAACGGTGCTACCCAGAATATGGGATATTTAAAGTAATTACTGTATAGCTCAGGAGCTACGATAACTAATATAAAGTCTGTAATAATTAAAGTTATTATAAATCCTATAAGCGATACCCAAGCAAACTTTTTAGCCAATTCAAACACTTCACCTTCAGTTTTTCTTAAAAGATAAGCTGTGCCGTGCATTAAAAACATAAACACACCAACAATTCCCATTAACAACGGAGCAGGTCTTAATAATGTAAAGAATGTTCCGTGATAAACTCCCTTCTGGTCTATAGGAACACCTACAACAGCATTTCCTACAGCAACCCCAAATAGTAATGCAGGAACAAAATTACCTAGCCAGTAAACTATATCCCATACATTTCTCCAAGTTTTACTTTCCTTTTTATTTCTGTATTCAAATGCTACTGCTCTACCTATTAACGCCCATAAAACAATAAGTATTGCTAAGTAAAAACCACTGAAGGCTGAAGCGTAAACTATCGGAAATGCGGCAAATAACATTCCGCCACCAGCTATTAACCAAACTTCATTACCATCCCAGACGGGAGCAACAGCATTATATAAAATCTTTCTATTTTCATCTTTGTTTGTAAACAAAGTTAGTATTCCTGTTCCTAAATCAAATCCGTCAGTTAAAGCATAACCTACAAGGAAGAAACCAGCTAAAACGAACCATATACCTTCTAATGTTGTAAATAATTCTATAGGCATCTTTTATTCCTCCCTTAAATTCTTTCTTTAGTTTTACTAAATGCAGTTATATTTCCCACAGGAGCAGATGGATGATTTAAAGGATGTTGATTTTTATCTTCAGGTTCTATTCCTTTCTTAATAGCTTTAACCATTGCATATAGGAACACGAAAAAGATTAAAGTGTATATAGTTAAGAAGAATATGAATGAGAATAATACATTATGAGTTCCTACATGGAAAGATACAGCGTCCCTTGTTAACATTACACCTTGAACAATCCAAGGTTGTCTTCCAACTTCTGTTGCTATCCAACCAAACTCTGTAGAAACCCAAGGTAAAGGTATAGATAAAACTAATAACCATAAGTAAAACTTACTTTCAAAAAGTTTTCCTCTTTTTAATAGATACAGACCAAATAATGTTAAGAATACAAAGTAAAATCCTAGATATACCATTAAGTGGAATGTTGTAAAGACTAAAGCAACTGATGGTAAATCTTTGTAATCTATATCGTATGCTTTAGCGTTAGCTTTTGCCATTGCCAACTCAGCTTTAACTTTTTCAATCTCTTCTTTAGAAGCATTACTTTTTTCCAATTCTGCAAGC
>CAZEUK010000281.1:0-1519 GCA_964514535.1 uncultured Aquificales bacterium | reverse complement strand
TATAAATTATTGCTTTAAGTAGTCAAGATAATTCATAATTGATTTGATGTTTAAATTTTAACAGGGGGTTTTTTATGTCTAAAAAGTTATGGGGTGGACGTTTCTCAGAAGGTACGGATGAGTTTGTTGAAGAGTTTACAGAGAGCATCTCCTTTGATAAAGAGTTGGCTATCTACGATATAAAGGGAAGTATAGCCCATGCAAGGATGTTAGGAGAACAGGGAATTATATCTAAAGAGGATGCAGAAAAAATAATAAAAGGATTGGAAGAAATAAAAAAAGAGATAGAAAGTGGCAAATTTGAATGGAAAAAGGAATTAGAAGATGTTCATATGAATATAGAAAAAGCTTTAATTGAAAAGATAGGTTCTGTAGGTGGCAAATTACATACAGGTAGGAGTAGAAATGACCAAGTTATAACAGCTTTTAGACTTTATTTAAAGGAAGAGATTAACAACATAATAATGTTATTGAAAGAATTAAAGAAAGCTTTATTAAATAAGGCAAAAGAAACTGTTGATATTGTAGCTCCTGCTTACACACATTTACAAAAAGCCCAACCGATAAGACTTGCCCATTACTTTTTAGCTTATTTAGAGATGTATGATAGAGATGAAGAAAGATTTAAAGATAATTTAAAAAGAATAGACCAAATGCCTCTAGGTAGTGGAGCTTTAGCAGGTGTAGATTTTCCGATAGATAGGGAAAAAACAGCTAAAGAGTTAGGTTTTTCTAGTATAATGAGAAACTCGTTAGATGCAACATCTTCAAGGGATAGTATTATAGAGTTTTTATCAAACTGTGCTATATGTATGTCAAACCTTTCAAGACAGTCTGAAGATTTTATAATATGGAACTCTGCTGAGTTTTCTTATATAGAATTACCGGACAAACTTACAACAGGTTCATCTATAATGCCTCAGAAAAAAAATCCTGATGTTTTAGAACTGATAAGGGGTAAAACTGGAAGAGTTTATGGAAATTTAATGGCATTACTTACAACAGTAAAAGGATTACCGTTAGCCTATAATAGAGATTTACAGGAAGATAAAGAGCCTGTTTTTGACAGTGTTAAAACTTTAAAAGGTTCTATTATAGGTATGACCAAAATAGTGGAAGGATTAAAGCCTAATAAAGAAAGAATGGAAAAGGAAGCAGGTGGATTTGCTTTAGCTACAGATTTGGCTAACTATTTGGTAAGAAAAGGTGTTCCATTTAGAGAAGCACATCACATAGTAGGAAAGATTGTATCTTACTTGGTAAACCAAAATAGAGAATTGGAAAGTATAACTTTAGAAGAATTAAAAACTTTTTCAGAGCTGTTTGATGAGGATAGTTTAAAAATTTTAAATCCTTACTATGTGGCAGATGCTAGAAACAGTTATGGGGGAACTGCTAAAAATAGAGTTTTAGAGCAGATAAAATATTGGGAGGAAAGATTGGAATAAATAAAAATAAAATTGCTTTCTTTCCTTTAAATTATAATTTTTAAAATTTTTTGTTTTAAAGTTAAAGAAAA
>CAZEUK010000280.1:0-1532 GCA_964514535.1 uncultured Aquificales bacterium | reverse complement strand
TTACTACCCTCACTTTTTTGAATATTTTTTTATAATTTTTCTTATTCCAATAAATAAAATAAATTGGATTTATAGGTCTTTGCAAGTATCTAACTTCGTAATGGACGTGTGTGCCTGTGCTTCTTCCCGTACTTCCTGCCCTTCCGATTATTTGCCCTTTCCTTACATATCTACCTACTCTAACTTTTATTGAGCTTAAATGTGCATAAACTGTCTTAAATCCAAAGTTATGCTGAATAATTACAGTTTTTCCGTATCCAGACTTCCAACCTGCATACTCTACTATACCGTCTGCCGTTGCCATTACAGGTTGACCGTATCTAGCTCCTAAATCTATACCTGCGTGAAATCTTCTTCTTCTAAGTATAGGATGGTATCTATATCCGTATCTGCTTGTTATTCTTAATCTTCCTAATATAGGTGCACCGTTTGGTATATGTTTAAACATATAGTTTCTAACCTTTATGTCAACTTCTATCTTAGATAACAGTTTGTCTGCCTTAAGTTTCGGTTTTTTCAGAGATGCAACCATTACAGGTTCTTCCTGTATGCCCATCATCTCTTCTATATTTCTGATTTTAGCTACAAGCTCTCCCAACTCCTGTTCTTTTTTAGCAATTGTAATCTGTAATTCTTTATTCTTCTTAACTAATCTTTCATTTTCCCTTTCTAACTTGTATCTAAGTTCTGTTAGTTCGTTTACCCTTTTATATAGATACCAAATAGTTCCTCCACCTATAATAAACGACAAGATTATAAAAATAATTACAAAGATAAAGATTTTTTTAAAAAACTGTTTTAAGGTGTACTGTTTAACACCGTTAACATCATGGATTGTGATTGTAAATCTATCTTTCATTACTTCTTTCCTTAGCTCTCCATTTCAAATAGCTCTGTATAAAATCGTCTATTTCTCCGTCCATAACCGCCTGAACGTTTCCAGTTTCATAACCTGTTCTTAAGTCTTTAACCATTTGGTAAGGTTGGAATACGTAAGACCTTATCTGACTTCCCCATCCTATATCTTTTTTTTCACCTGCAAGCTCCTTCTCCTTTTCCTTCTGTTTTTGAAGCTCCAACTGGTAAAGTTTAGCTTTCAACATCTCTAAAGCTCTAGCTCTATTCTGTATCTGTGACCTTTCATTTTGACATACAACAGTTATACCTGTAGGAATATGGACTATCCTAACTGCACTGTCAGTTGTGTTAACATGCTGTCCACCTGCCCCTGAAGACCTGAAGGTATCAATTCTTAAATCTTCTTCCTTTATCTCTATCTTTATCTCCTTTCCTATATCCGGGATAACTGAAACTGCAGAAAATGAAGTATGTCTTCTTTTATTTGCATCAAATGGAGATATTCTTACTAAACGATGTACTCCCTGTTCACCTTTAAGATAACCGTAGGCATACTTACCTTTGATTAAAACCGTTGCACTTTTAATTCCTGCTACGTCGTCTGGCTGATAATCTAATATTTTTGGCTCAAATCCCTTTTTTTCCGCCCATCTTAGATACATTCTTAACAACAT
>CAZEUK010000279.1:0-1543 GCA_964514535.1 uncultured Aquificales bacterium | reverse complement strand
TAAATAATCTTTAATAGATTTAATACTTGTTATCTCTGCTGGATAATTAAACCTTTTAAACTTTTCTAATCTTTCTTCATCTTCTAATAAAGGCTTAAAGTGATAAGCTAATATAAATTCTCCGTGTTGTGTTATTGCTTTTCCTATCTCACTAAATATTATTCTTGCGAACGGGTCGCTTAATTGCTCAGTTTTTATTTTACTATTTAAGAACTCGACTGGAGTATCTAAAATCTTTTTAACATATTCTAATTCATGTTTTACTACTAACGACATTTTTACCAACACCTCTCTAGCTTTATTTTTTATTTTATAATAAGAAAGCCCACCGAAGTGGGCTATTTAATTTTTAGAAGAAATCATCATTTAATTCTTCATCAAAAGACATATTTAAAGTATATCCTTTCTTCTTTCCTCCTCCAATAACTGTTAAGCAGTCTGGAGCATAAGCTACTTTTACTTCTTCATCAAATGAGAACTCATCTGTACTTTCTTCAGTTACTTTTCCACCTTTCTTAGGAACTAACTTAAATACATATCCTTGTCCAATTTCTAATTTATCTGCACCTTTCTCGAACTCAACTGTTAATTCGTTTGGATACTCTCCCTCTGCGTCTATTAAGTCTACAGAGCTTCCATCCACCATTTTAACTGCCATAGTTACTTCTATGTTTGTCTTTCCGTATGCAGACATTGGCATAATTTTTCCGCTCTTAGTCTTAACCATTAACTCGTCATTTTCTTCAAAAGTTTCAACAACTGTTGGTAAAGTTTCAAATAATTCCATTGTGAAAGTTAAGCTTCCGTCATCTTTTTTTCTTGACTTTAAAGTATTAAATTGTACTGACTTTCCATCTTTCATAATAGCTGGTTGGAAGAAGATTCCTGCATATACATCGTCAGTCTTGTAAACATCTAATATGTTGTTATAGAAGTTGTCTTGCATAGCTTTTATTTTAGCCTTTCTGTCATCGTTCCATTTAGCTTTTCTTGACTCCCAGAATCTAGTTTGTAAAACAAAAGTTACTCCTTCTATAGTTCTTACCATTGCTGTGTACTCTTCGTACTTTTTACCACCTTTAGTTTCTTTAGCCTCTACTTTAGCGAATACTACCTTTCCTACTATATTTCCTTTTTGTGCAAACATTTTACTACCTCCTTAAATTTTAATATACCATATTATAACATCTTTTCAAAGTTTTGTCAAATTATTTTTTTCTACGATTTTGGCGATGATTTACACATCTAATTTTTCTTTCATCATCTCTCTTCTAATTCCTGTTTTTGGCTTTCCTCCACCTAAAACTTTACCTGGTCCCATTGGTGTTCCCATAATTCCTTTTTGTTGATTACCTAACATTTCATCTGCTATTCTGAACTCCATTTTCTTTTCTGCACAATCTAGTGGGTCTTCAAAAGCACAAACTGCGTCTGTGTTTCCACTCTTCATTGCTGCGTATTCCATTAAATCAATTCCCATTTTAACCTCCTATAATATAATAGCAAAATGTTTGCATATATATTATAAGGAGATTTTTGGGTT
>CAZEUK010000278.1:0-1559 GCA_964514535.1 uncultured Aquificales bacterium | reverse complement strand
ATATTTGTATCTTTAGCGATTATTCTTTACAGTATATTTTTTTTTAGTAAGGTTATTCAGTATTATCCCCGTGATATAGAACAAAAAATATTTGAATTACAGAACGAGATAGATTTACTTTCAATTGATGACACATCTTTGGAAGAAAGGGCAGAAAAACTTTTCAGATTACACCAGTTGGAGTTAAAGAAGTATTACGACCAAACTTTAATACATAGCAGGCTCATATTTCTTGTCGGTATTTTCAGCATATTTGCAGGTTTTATTTTTATAGGTGTTGCATTTTATTTAATCTTTAAACATCCTGTAAATGCTTTCTCTGAAAAAGTTTTAATTGGTGTGTTAGGCTCTATAGGGGCTATTCTTTCAAATTTTGTAGCTGTTATATTTGTAAAGATGTATTCAGAAACTATAAAATCTTTAACAGAATTCCATAACCGCCTTGTTATAACCCATTACTTACACTTTGGTAATTTTTTAGTTGCAAAAATAAAAGATGATAAATTGAGGGAAAGTACACTCTCCCGTTTAGCTGAGAACATAACAATAAATCTAAAAAAATAGAAAAAGGGGGGTTTTTGTATGTTATTAGAAAATATGACATATGAAGAAGTAGAAAATTACTTAAAAAAGAAAGATTTAATTATTGTTCCTATTGGGTCAACTGAACAACATAGTGAGTATGGCCTATTAGGAACAGATTTTATAACAGCCTTTGAGATAGCTAAAGAAGTTGGGAAGAGATTAAATATAGTTGTTGCTCCAGTCTTACCTTACGGTATGTCCCAACATCATATGGGATTTAAAGGAACGATAACAGTTTCTCCTATAGTTTATATGCAATTTATAAAGGAAATAATTTTATCCTTATTATCACATGGATTTAAAAAAATAATATTTATAAATGGACACGGTGGGAATATAAACTCTGTTAAAACTGCTTTTGAACAGGTTAAGTATGAAGGAAAAAAAGGATTTTTAGATATAATCTCTTGGTTTTTATTACCGGAAGTACAGGAAGCTGAAAGGGAAATATTTAAAGATGAAGTAGGTTATCACGCTACCCCGTCAGAAATATCTATAACCCAGTTTTTCAGGTCAAAAGTTTTCTCAGATAAAAAGAAAGATAAAGACAGGGATAATATTAAAGTTTATGAGGATAAGGAGTACTTTCCTTTAACAAAGGAAGAATTTAAAGCTTTCTATCCAGACGGTAGAATGCACTCATCACCTTGGTTAGCACGGATAGAGTTTGGTAGAAAAATCTTTGAAGTGGCAGTGGAGAGTATAATAAAGAAAATAAAAGAGTATGAAAAGATAATAATTAAATGATTATTCCTCTTCTTCCTCTTCTTCTTCAGTATCTTCCTCCTCTATCTCTTCCAAATACTTTTTATAATCTTCCGCTGTTAATAAATCTTCTACCTCTGATGGGTCTTTCATCTCAATTTCGTATAACCACCCAGAAGTATAAGGTTCAGAGTTAATTAAATCTGGTTCGTTATTCAAATCATCATTTATATTTGTAATTTTTCCAGTTAAAGGAGAGAATATATCTA
>CAZEUK010000277.1:0-1561 GCA_964514535.1 uncultured Aquificales bacterium | reverse complement strand
AAGTTACACCGTTTGAATATATCATGCAACCTATAATTTTAATGATAAAAAGTAGTTTTACATCAAATTAAAGAGACGGTAATGGACGACATGAATAAAAAAATTATCCTACTTCTGCTATCTCAATTAATTTTATTTTTCCCATTAAATTCTTTCAGTGACATTATAGATGACATGTTAAACCAGGCTATACAAAATGATTTTAAACTTCAATCATTGAAGCATCAAGAAAAAGCTAAAAAGTATCAGATAGAACAGTCCAAATCACAGTACAAACCGCATGTGTCGTTTAGTTCATATCTTGGCTGGCAAGAGTACAAACCATACTATGGAGGAACACAAAAACAAACCTTAAAGTATTTTTATTTATCTTTAAAACAGCCTATATATCATCCTGAAATATTGTCCCAAATAAAACTGTCCAAACTTTATAAAGATATAGCAAAACTAAAGGTAGAACAGGAAAGGCAGTATATAAAATACTACTTCTTTAACGTATTGTTTGACTACCTGTATGCAAAACAAAAATTGGAGCTACATAGAAAGATAAAAGATTTGAGCAAAGAAAGATTAATTTATATTAATAAACTCTATCAGTTTAAAAGGTCAACAAAGGAAGAGTTGAATTTAGCTGAAAGTAATTATCAGGATGCATATATTAGTTTTAAGGAGTCAGAAGCTGAATTTAACAGTTATAAAAATGCGTTATTCCTCTTGACAAATTGGAATAACGCTCATCATGACTACGAAAAACTGGACAGAAAACTAAAGCTAAACATAGACTTTAACATAAAAACTCTTCTGAAAGAGTATAACTGGTGGCTCTCAAGACTAGATAATAACTTTGAAGTGAGAGAAGCCAAAAAGAATGTAGAGATAGCAAAGAAGGAGATAAAAAAGAGAAGTCATCAAAGATACCCTAAGGTAGATTTAGAGTTAAGTTACAGATACGCTTCAACTTCAGCCGTTTCAGTAGCTTCTGAAGATAAAAGAATAGCTCTAATTATAGACTTTCCATTCTATCAAGGCGGATATATATCAAACTTGGTCTTAGAAGCTAAAGAAATGGAGAAAGCCGCTTTAATGGACTTAAAAAACATAAGAAAAGAAAAGGAGTTCAATCTACAAAACAATTTTTACTCAATGAAACAAGCAGCAGATAAACTAACTGCATTAAGAAAGCAACTTAGTATACTTTACGAGCTTTTAAAAGACACTGAAAAAGGGAAAGAAATGAAGGTAAAAACTGATTTGGATATCATAGATGTGAAACTGAAAATATTAAGAACCAAGCTAGCTTTAACAGATGAATTCCACAGATTTTGTGTATCATACGTCAGACTTTTATACATAATAGGAATGTTAAGAGAAGAAAATACAAAAGAATTAAAAGCTTTAATAGATTATGAGAACTAGGAACCATTTTCTACAAAAATGTTTTCTTAACTGTGTTAAAAACCGATATTACGCTATCAATTCAAAAAATATTTATTCATTTAATCGTTGTTTTATAAATTTTATTGATTTATAACTAATTAACGTGAATTCGGAAATTAAAAAG
>CAZEUK010000276.1:0-1568 GCA_964514535.1 uncultured Aquificales bacterium | reverse complement strand
ACCTTTTTATTTTTTCTTGCTTTAGTTGGTTCTGTTCTAGAGGCAGGGGCTTTATCAGGTTTTGTTTATATTTTAAAGAATGTTATTGATGATATATTTGTAGAAAAAAATTACAATAAACTGCTTTTTATAATAACTGTTCTCATAATACTAGCCTTTTTTAAACAGATTGGATTTTTCCTTAAAAATTACCTCTATCCTGTGATAATCCTAAAGATAATAAAAAAATTAAGAGAAAAAATTTATAAAAACATTTTAAATGCAGAGATAAGCTATATAAACCAATTATCTGTTGGAGAGATAGTAAGTAGAGCCACTAACGATATAGAGAGATTTTCAGTTATTCTTTCATCTTTAGGAACAAATGTTATAACTGAAAGTTTAACTATAGTTGGAATAATAGGTCTGTTAATATACACAGATTGGAAACTTTTTTTAATTTTCGTTGTTGTTATTCCATTTTTAGCATTAGTTTTAAATTATTTTGGAGAGAAAAGGAAAAAATACGGAAAACTAGTTCAAGAAAGTTTAGGAGATTTTACATCCCATTTAAACCAAGTTTTAACAGGCTTAGAAACTGTAAAACTGTTTAAAAAGGATATTTTTATAAAATTTTTTAATAAATTAAATGAAAAATTATTCAAAAGGGAAGTAAAGAGCCGTTTTTATGAAACAGTATATCTAAGTTCAGTTGAGATAATAGCTTATATAGGTGTTGTCGGGATAATCAGTTATGGCGGTTATAGAGTTATAAAGGGAGATTTAACTACTGGACAGTTCTTTTCCTTTTTAGGTGGTATTCTCGTCTTAGTAAACTCAATGCAAATATTACAAAGAGGATTGGTAAACCTTAAAAGTATAACTCCTATAATTGAAAGAATTCAGTTGTTGTTAAATCTACCTAAAGAAAAAGGTGGAGATAAGGTTTTTAATGGTTTAAAAAGAGAAATTGTTTATAAAAATCTAAATTTAAAAATTGGTGAAAGGGATATTTTAAAAGATATTAATCTAAATATAAAAAAAGGAGAAAAACTGGCTATTATAGGTTTGTCTGGAGCAGGTAAAAGTAGTTTGGTTAAGCTTTTACCACGACTAATAAAAGATTACGAAGGTAAAATTTATTTAGATGATACAGAGTTAAGAGAATTTGATATAAACTCTTTAAGGGAAAAATTCGGAATGTTATCACAGGATATATTCATATTTAACGATACAGTTAGAAACAATCTTTTAATAGCCAAACCTGACGCTACAGATGATGAGATAATCAACGCCTTAAGAAAAGCAAAAGCAGATTTTATATTAAGACTACCTAACGGATTAGATACTATACTTGGAGAAAGAGGCTCAAATCTTTCAGGTGGAGAAAGGCAAAGGCTTGCTATGGCTAGATTATTCTTGAAAAATCCAGATATTCTGATAATAGACGAGGGAACATCTGCCTTAGATGTGGAAACGGAAGACAAATTAGTTAATGAGATTGTTAACAGTTTTAAAGACAAAACAGTATTAATGATTACCCATAGATTATCTATAGTTGATGTTATGGATAGAGTAATAATTATGGA
>CAZEUK010000275.1:0-1574 GCA_964514535.1 uncultured Aquificales bacterium | reverse complement strand
AAGTATGGAGATAGGTATCCTCTGTCAAACTGCATTCCTTCAACAACTTCTAAAGTTGTTTCAGAAGTTTTGCTTTCTTCTACTGTGATAACTCCATCTTTTCCAACTTTTTCCATTGCATCAGCTATTATTTTTCCTATTTCAGGGTCATTATTTGCTGATATAGTAGCAACTTGCTCTATTTCGTTTCTTCCGCTTACTTCTTTAGACATTTCTTTTAATTTTTCAACAACTGTTGCAACAGCTTTATCTATACCTCTTTTAACATAAACTGGATTTGCTCCTGATGCTATAGCTTTTAATCCTTCTGTGAAGATTGCTTGGGTTAATATTGTAGCAGTAGTTGTTCCGTCCCCTGCAACATCTGCAGTTTTAGAAGCAACTTCTTTAACTAATTGAGCAGCCATATTTTCGTATGGGTCTTTTAACTCTATCTCTTTAGCTACGGATACACCGTCTTTTGTAACGTTAGGGCTTCCCCATTTTTTCTCTAAGATAACCTCTCTACCTCTTGGTCCTAAAGTAACCTTTACAGCGTTAGCTAACTTATCAACTCCAGCTTTTAATTTAGCCCTAGCCTCCTCTCCGTATATAATCATTTTTGCTCCCATTACTTCACCTCCTTTATTTTATTTTTAATTATTTTTCAATTATTGCTAAAATATCATCTTCTCTTAAGATAACTAACTCTTCACCATCAACAACAATGTCATTGCCAGCGTATTTGCTGTAAACAACTTTATCTCCAACTTTAACTTTTAAAGGTTTTATTTCCCCGTTTTCCAATAATCTTCCTTCTCCTACAGCTATAACTTCACCTTCAGAAGGTTTTTCCTTTGCAGTATCAGGAATTATAATTCCAGAAGGTGTTCTTTCTTCAGTTTCTTCAACAGGTTTTATAACAACTCTGTCATATAAAGGCTTTATGTTTGCCATTTCCTTCCCTCCATTTTTTTATTAATTTTTCAGTATTTATTATTATACATAAAATCAGAAAAAATGCAATAGGTTTATGTATAAAATCTAAGTATATCTTAATAAGATTTTAAGAGATAAAAAAAGGAAAATCAACAAGTATCAAAACTATTAAAATCTTTACAGTTTGGTAATATATATAAAGTTATCAATCAAGTTTTAAAGAGAAGATATTGGCTAATAAAGAAGAACTCCAGCAGATAGTCAATCAAAGCTGGATATACTATTGGAAATATTTTGTATTTATGGTTTTTATACCTATAATAGGTATATTTTTTACAATATATTTCTCAACTATAATGTCCTCTCTCCTTTTTTCCATATCTCCCTTTTTAATATCTATATTCACAGCTTTTATAATCTATCTATATGTGTATATACAGCGAGCATCCCACAAGTTATATATATACACAAGCTCAGTACTTTATGAGAAGGGATTTGTTAATAAAATTTACAAAGAAATCAAAAAGAAAGATATTAGGACTATTGAGATAGACCAACCTTTCATTCATAGAATCTTACATATAGGTACTTTAAAGTTTGCAACATCCGGAACTACAGGCTACGAAATAGTGTTTGAGGGAGTTAAATATCCTCAT
>CAZEUK010000274.1:0-1577 GCA_964514535.1 uncultured Aquificales bacterium | reverse complement strand
GATATAAATAAACCTATAGAGGATTAAATTCTCTTTTTTTTCTAAAATTTTTAAATCAAATAACTTAAAATACTCTCTATTAAAAATAATTTAAAAGGGTATTTAAATGGAATTATTAAAAAAAGCAGAAGAATATTTAATGCCTAATTACGCTAGATTAAATATATTCTTTGAAAAGGGAGAAGGAGTTTATCTATACGATAAAGACGGAAAAAAATATTTAGATATGTTAGCCGGCATTGCGGTTAATACTCTAGGTTATAACCATCCTAAATTAACAAATGCTATCTGTGAACAGGCAAAAAAAATTTTACATGTGTCAAATCTTTTTCAGATTGAGCCACAGATAGAAGTAGCGGAAATACTATCTAGAAATTCTATAAACGGTAAGGTTTTCTTTTGTAATAGTGGGGCAGAAGCAAATGAAACTGCAATAAAATTAGCTAGAAAATATTTTTATTCTAAAGGAATTGATAAATACGAGTTTATATCCTTTAAAAACTCATTCCACGGAAGAACTTTAGCAACTTTAACTTTGACAGGACAAACAAAATATCAAGAGGGTTTTAATCCTTTACCTGAAGGTTTTAAATATGCAGAATTAAACGATATAAATTCAGTAAAAAGATTAATAACCGACAAAACGGCAGGAATATTCATTGAAATAGTGCAGGGAGAAGGTGGAATAAATCCTATAGATGAAAAGTTTATATATGAATTGTATGAATTAACTAGAGAAAAGGAAATTCTCTTAATAGTTGACGAAGTTCAAACGGGAATTGGTAGAACAGGTAAATTTTTTGCTTATCAACATTTCAACATACAACCGGACATTATTACGGTGGCTAAAGGTTTAGGTGGTGGTGTTCCTATAGGGGCAGTAATTGGTAAAAAGGATATTGCCAATACTTTCACTGCAGGTAGTCATGGTTCAACTTTCGGAGGTAATTATTTAGCAACTGTTTCTGCAAAGGTTATTTTAGAAGAGATATTAAAGGAAAACTTTTTGAATAATGTAAGTGAAAAGGGGTTATATTTGAAGGAATTATTAAAAGATTTAGGTTTTAATCCAAGGGGATTAGGCTTAATGGTTGGGGTATCATTACCAAAAGATATACAGGCTATTGATGTTATGAAAGAGTGTTTAAAAGAAGGATTGATTATAGGAATTGCAGGAAATAACAGCTTAAGATTTACACCACCTTTAATAATAAGTAAGGAAGAAATTAAAGAGGGAATAGAAATATTAAAAAATGTTTTGCAAAAATTTAATTAAATTAGGGGTTTATTTTGATTTTCTGATATTATAATTTTTTAATAAGAGAAAAAAATTAGAGGTATAAAAAATGGTAATAGAAATAAAAGCGCCTGAAGTTAACAATTACGATTTAGAGCATTTGGTAGGTAGAGTTTTCTTTAAGGCTATTGATTTATTAGGTGGTTTATCAAAGTTAGCAGAATATAGGACGTTAACTTGGTTACCATCTTTAGCAAGGGCTTCTTTTGCTATCGTTTTAAGACAGGAGTATTTAAAAACTGAAGAAGAAATTGCGGAGATTGTTGGAATTACAAAAAAC
>CAZEUK010000273.1:0-1581 GCA_964514535.1 uncultured Aquificales bacterium | reverse complement strand
GACTGTCTCTCTATATTTGCAAGTTTAGCCGATTGAGTAATATTTCCATTAGTCATTGATAACAATGTTTTTAAATAACTTCTCATAAATCTTTCTGTAAAAATTTTTTTTACTTCTGAGTAATCTAACGGAAAGTTTGAGCTTTTAGATGAAAAAACAATCTCCATATCTAAATGCTCTGACTTTATAAAATCATCATTATCTGCAAGTATACAAGCCCTTTGAATAACATTTTCTAGCTGTCTTACATTACCTTCCCAATCGTAATTTATCAGAACTTTTAAAGCCTCTAAAGTTATACCTTTTATATTTGTTCCGTAAAGTTTATTAAATTTATCTATAAAATAGTTAACTAAAATAGGTATATCTTCCTTTCTTTCCCTTAAAGGTGGTACTTTGATAACAAAGTTAGCTATTCTGTAGTATAAATCCTCTCTAAACTTACCTTCCTTTACTAACTTTTTTAAATCTTTATTTGTAGCTGTGATAATTCTAACATCAACAGTTATAACCTTATCAGAACCTATTCTTCTAACTTCCCTATTCTGTAAAAATCTTAAAAATTTTCCCTGTATATCTAAAGGCAGTTCTCCAATTTCATCTAAAAAAAGTGTCCCACCATCAGCCATCTCTATAATTCCCTTCCTATCACTTTCTGCCCCTGTAAATGCACCTTTCTTATAACCGAAAAACTCTGCTTCCATAATATCTTTAGATATATTTGCACAGTTAATAGGTATAAACGGTTTATCTTTTCTAGGGCTTAAATTGTGTATAGCTTTAGCAAATAACTCTTTACCTACTCCACTCTCCCCTTGTATAAGGACTGTAATATCTAGCTGTGATATTTTCTTTATCTGTTCTAAAAGGTTTAACATCTCATCGTTATTCGTTATTATCTCAATATCTTTAAAACTTAAAATCTTTATCTGCTCTCTTAATCTTTGATTTTCCTTTAAAAGTTTTGATTTTTGAATAGCCTCGTCTATTATCTTCCATACTTTAGGGCTGTAAAAATCCAAAGGTTTCTCAAAGTAATGAAAAGCCCCTTCTTTCATACATTTAACTGCATTCTCTACAGTTCCATAACCTGTTAAAACTATAAAACTAGTTGTTTTATTAAATTTCCTTAATTCCTTTAAAAATTGATAGCCATCCATTTTTGGCATTTTCATATCGGATATAACTAAATCAATGTCTGTATTTTTTAATATTTCTAACGCATCAAAAGGATTATCTGATATGTTAACTTTATAGCCTTCGTCTTCTAAAATTTCTTGAAAGTTTTCTATAAAATCTAAATTATCATCAACAAGCAGTATCCTACCTTTACACATAAATAGCCTCAAAATTTATAAAAGAAAATTAATCTATTAATATATCTTAACTTTTATCTTAATTTTTCTTTTCCGACAAATTCTTTAATTAGATGGATTGAGTTTAGATAAATTTAACTTAAGTCTAATAGTGTATCCTTTATTTAAAACATTTCCACATATACAGAGTTTATGGCCGTCTATTGACTAGTTTGACAGTTTAATCTGTGAAAACTTTTTCTCCATCAAATTCTGTATATTCATT
>CAZEUK010000272.1:0-1589 GCA_964514535.1 uncultured Aquificales bacterium | reverse complement strand
AACTGTCAGATTATATATCCTCATTACTGGCTAAAGACAAGGAAATAGCAGATTGGTTTTTAAACTTCAACGAAAGTTTAACTAAAAAAGATGATTTTGAAAGGGAATTTGCAAAGCTAAAGGAAAAACATAGCTATATAGATAGCTTAAAAAAACTAAAGAAGTACACAGAAGTTTTTAACACAGTTAACTATTTATCTGAAATAGAAAAGAGCAATCCAAAGGAAAATCTAAAAAATCTAAACAGTTCCCTTTCCAATCTTGCAGATTTTATTTTAGAAAAGCTGTATCAGTATTATGAAGGAAAGGAGTTTTGTATATATGCACTTGGAAAGTTAGGAAGTAGAGAAATGAATATTGGTTCTGATTTAGATTTAATATTTGTTATGAAAGATGAGAAATCAAAAAGTAAGTTTTACGATATACCTTTAAAAATTATCAAATCTTTAACTTCTTACAGTATAGAGGGAATACTTTATCAGATTGATTTAAGATTAAGACCTTTTGGTAAAAAGGGCGAATTAGCACCATCTCTAAGTTTTTATAAAAATTATTTTGAAAAAGAAGCTAAAAGCTGGGAAAGGTTAGCTTGGTCTAAAAGTAGATTTATAACAGGTGATAAAAATATAAAAGATGAGATGGATATACTTATAAAAGAGTTCGTTTTTGGAAAACCAATTAACACAGACTTTATTGAAGATATTCTTGATATGAGGTTAAAACTGGAAGGATTAACTAGGGAGGGTAATAACGAGATAGATATAAAACTTGGAAAAGGTGGATTAACAGATTTAGAGTTTTTAGCACAGTTAAAGATAATTAAAGATAGATTAAACGAAACAAATATTTTAAATGTTATAGATAAACATTTCCCTGATATGTTAGATGATTACCTCTTTCTAAGGGAAGTTGAGGCTAGATTAAGAATTATAAAGGGAATAGGTATATCTAAAATCTCTCTAAACTCTCCATACTTCTATCGTATAGCCCATTCTTTTAACAAATCTGAAAGAGAATTATGGAAGGATATTTTAAACACAAAAAATAGAGTAAGAGATAAATTCTTAAGAAGAATTAAAGATTTTTGCCGTTAAAATTTTAATCCAACTAAATCTTTACTGGTTTTATTTCCTTTAACATACTTTTTAAATCTTTTTGATACTTTTTATCTTTTTTATGTAAGGCTATCCATAAGTCATATTGATTTTGAAATTTTAACCAAAATTCAGGTGTAGTTCCAAAATATTTTGCCAATTTCCAAGCTATATATGGAGTTAATCTTCTTTTTTTGTTTATAAGTTGTCTTATTGTAAATGAAGATACATTTATATCTTTTGCAAGTTGATTAACACTAATTCCTAACGGTTTCATAAATTCTTCTTTCAAAATCTCTCCTGCATGCACAGGTGGAGAAGTTCTTTCTAATAAATCTGTATTAGCTTTAAAGGTTTGCTTTTTATTCAAAACATTTTTTTCATACTCTTTAATGCTTATAACCATAATATTACCTCCTTAATGGTAATCAACGATAGAAACATCATAAGCATTACCATTTTCAAATCTAAATATAATTCTATACTGTTTGTTTA
>CAZEUK010000271.1:0-1597 GCA_964514535.1 uncultured Aquificales bacterium | reverse complement strand
TTTGGTTTCCTGAGGAGTTAAATATTCAGCAGGATATATTAGATTACAAATCTTTAACTCCAACGGAGAGGGAACTGTTTGAAAGTGCAGTCGGATACTTTGCATCTTCCGAGTTATTAGTTCAAAACGTTTTAGGTAATGGATTTTTCCCTGTTCTGACAGACCCTTACGCTAAAATGAGCTTTTCAACACAGATGTTTATGGAAAATATCCACTCTGACTTTTTTGAGATAGTTTTAAACAGCTTTGAGATGGATAGAAAGAAGGTTTACAACATTACGTTAGAAGATAAACTCTTAAAAGAAAAACAGGAGATAATTATTAGAGCTGTTGATAGGATAACTTACGGAAAGGCAGACCCAGACACTATAGAGGGGAAAAAACAGATATTAACTGCAATACTTTTGAACAATATTATTCAGGAAGGTATGTTTTTCTATTCAGCATTTGCACATTTTTTTGCAATGAAAGACACAGGAAAGATGAAAAACGTTGTATCTGGGGTTGAGCTTGTCTTAATAGATGAAAGTTTACACTTACAGAATGGTATAGAAGCTATACTTACTATAGCAGAAGAAAATCCTGAAATAGTTGATGATGATAAATTTATAGATAATATTGCAGAAACTATAATTGATGCTGTGGAGTTAGAGCTAAATTATTTAAAAACAAAATTTGGCGGAACTACAATTTTTGGAGTTTCTTACAAAGAATTAGAATTGTATATGAAGTATATAGCTGATAGAAGATTGGAAGAGTTAGGATTAGAACCACAGTTTAATATTACAGAAAATCCATTAAGATTTCTACAAAAGGAAGATGTAAAGAAATTAACTAACTTCTTTGAGGTTACACCTACCGAATATCAAAACTTCTAAACTTTTCCTTTTTCTCTTTCACTTTTATAATAAACTTTATTAAATATAAATCTATTCTTGGATAGACGGAGACTTTAAACTGATAGAGAATGTAGAACAGTTTTTCCAAACATACGGTTATATTGCTGTTTTTATAGGTACATTTTTAGAGGGGGAAATATTTTTAATAGTTGTTGGTATTTTTATTAAACTAAAACTTTTAAATCCTGCCATATCCTTAATATTTGCGATACTAGGGGCTTTTGTTCACGAAATAATGTATTTCTTTATAGGTAAATGGAAGGGAAGGAATTTTTTAGAGCAGAATAAATACACACAAAAAAGCTTTGAGAAGGCAAAGGAGCTTTTGAATAAGTATGGGGTTTACTCAATATTTATAATCAGATTTTTATACGGTATGCGTATGGTGCCTATGATGTTAATGGGAGCTTCAGGGATAGGAATTGTAAAGTTTACAGTTTTTAATTTAATATCCCTATTAGTTTGGGCTGTTGTTTATCTTACTGTAGGTTATTTCTTCGGTCATACTGCAGAAGTAGTCTTTGGTAAGGTTAAAGAGTACTACTTTATGTTTATAATCGTCGTTATACTCGTAATAACTTTAATAGTTATGTATCCTTATATAAAACGGAGACTAAGAAAAGAGAGTTAACCGTTATCTCAAATTTAATATAAAATTATTTTTAATTTAAAAATCTATAGGAGAAATAGTTTGAACA
>CAZEUK010000270.1:0-1605 GCA_964514535.1 uncultured Aquificales bacterium | reverse complement strand
ACCTTTGTTTGACTGTTTACAACCTCTTTTATATATCCTTGTAGCCTTATCCTCATCTACGACAGTACCATAGCCATACTGATACATAATAGCTAAATTTTTACAAGCTAAGGAAGAACCCATATCACAGGCTTTTTTGTAATATTTTAACGCTTTGTCATAATCCTTTTTTACGCCGTAGCCAAAGTAATAAAAAGAACCTATGTTATTACAACTTACAGCCTCACCTCTATTACAGGCTTTTTTAAACAAATTATAAGCTTTTTTAAAGTCTTGTTTTACACCGTACCCGTAAAAATACATTAATCCTAAATTATTACATCCTAAAGGGTCTCCCATATAACAGGCTTTAAGAAAGTATTTTTTTGCTTCCGTATAATCTTCCTCAGAGATGAAGTAATTACCTATATCTACACATATATTTCTATTACCTGACATACATTTATGTATAGACTTTTGTAAATTGGCAGGAGTTATATGATATTTTTTTCTTTTCTTTAATCTTTTAAATGCTTTTGATAAATCCTCACATGCTGGTGATAAACCTAAATTACAAGCCTCTTTCAAACTTTTTACTGCTTTCCTTAAATCCCTTCCTACACCTTTACCATGTAAATAAATCAATCCTAGGTTGTGGCAGGCTGTAGGTTCTTCCAAATCGCAAGCTTTTTTGTAATACTTAATTGCCTCTTGATAATCTTGTTTAATTCCATCTATCCCGTGATAGTAAAGGGTAGCTAGATTTGTACATCCTCTCGGTTCATTTAAATAACAACTTTTCCTAAAGAAAAACTCTGCTTTTTTAAATTTTTCCTTTGAAACATAATATTTCCCAAGCTCCAAACAGGATATACCATTACCTAAATTACACTCATCTGTACATATTTTTAGAACATCTATTTTGGCATTAACATTACCATTAAGATACTTTTTACATTTAGACTGTTTTGTTGTCTGTTTACCTCTAACTTCCACATTAACATTATCAAACTTTAACTTTACATCCTCAGCTAAGGAGATATTTAGAACAGTTATTGATAAAAAAGTTGCAGTTAATAATAAAGTTTTTAACTTCATACCAATCTCCTTGTTTATAGATTTCTACTTTATAGATATAGCCAATTACAGTAATTAGTCAAATTGTTAGTTTTTGCTAACTAATTTAATCACAACATAACTTTTTTAGTTTTAGAATTTTTTGTTAAAATTTTAGTTAATTATTTAAATTTTTAGGTTTAGTTAAATGAAAAAGAAAAAAAATTTGTCTGTTCCACATAAAGAAAATTTAGACCATCTAAGGGAAGTTCCTTTGAAGGAAGACGTTGATATAGAGCTTGAGTATAAAATTTACCTTTTATACGAGAGATTGAAAAAATATAAACTTGTTATATTAGGATTTTTCATAGGTTTAATTTTAGCTTTAGTTGGTCTGTTCCTTTATAAAAATTATCAAGAAAACAAACTAAATAATGCTTCAATTGTGTTTTATAACTTACAAACTAGTTTTGAAAAAGGAGATTATAAAACTGCAGAAAAGTATATAAATAAAATAAAAAGTGATTACAAAGATACAGGTTATTATAAACTTGCTATTGTTTATGAATT
>CAZEUK010000269.1:0-1613 GCA_964514535.1 uncultured Aquificales bacterium | reverse complement strand
TAGAGAATGGGAGTATATGGATTTACTTAATTTTAATGCTGTTTCTGAAAATTAATCTCCCTTGTATTTTCTTAATATTACTTTTAGATTGTCATAAAGGATTGTCAGTAAAAATCAGTTTTGTCCCAATGTATTAAAACACCCTCTAAATAAAAAAATTTTTTATGTTAGAATATTTTGGGTTTATTAATACATAGGAGGAAATAATGCCAGAGGTTCACGTAATACCTGATATGACTATGTTTATTCAAGCAGGTATATTTTTAATCTTTATGTTTGTAATGAAAAAAGTCTTTTTTGATCCATATTTGGAAGCTATGGATGAAAGGGCAAAAACTATAGAACAGTTAAGACAGGAAGCAGAGGAAAATAACCAAAAAGCACAAAAAATTCTTGAAGAGGTAGAAAAGATATTAAATGAAACTAAGTTAGAAGCACAAAAAATATTAGACGAAGAGCACAAAAAAACTAATGAAATAGTATCCCAAATCTTAAGAAAGGCATCTGAAGAAGCGGAAGCTAAGATATTAGATGCTAAAAAAGAAATAGAAATGACTGTTGAAATAGAAAAGAAAACTATGGACAAGATTATTGATATTTTAGCTAAAGAGATAGTAAATAAACTACTCTTAAAGGAGAAAGCGGCATGATTAGAGGATTAACAGGAGTTTTATTTATTGTAGGCTTAGCTTTAGCATCTGAAGGTGGTATAGATGAAGGAAAACTTGAAATATGGAAAGTTGTAAATACGTTAGTGTTAGTGGCTGGCTTGGTTGTAGTTTATAAAAAATGGATAGGGCCTGCTTTAGAAAAGAGAAGAACTGATGTTGCTACCTTGGTAGAAGAGGCAAAAAAGGCTAAAGAGGAAAGTGAGAAAAATCTAAAAGAGGCTGAGAAAAAATTAGAAGAAGCTAAAATAAAGTTTCAAGAAACTTTAAAGATAGCAAAGGAAACTGCAGAGAACGAAAGGGAGCAGGCTATAAAAGAGGCAGAAGAAATTGCAAATAGGATAAAGAAACAGGCGGAAGAAATGATTGAAGTTGAGATAGCTAGAGCACAGAATGAGTTAAGAAAGTATGCTGTACGTAAAGCAATTGAAATTTCTGAAAAACTTGTAAAAGAAAATGTTAATCCTGATATAGAAAAAGAAATGATTGAGAAAACGTTAAAAGCATTAAGTTAATGATAGGAGGCAAAAATGAAAGTTGATAAAAAAGTTTTAAAGAAAGTTGTTAAGTATTTATTAAAAAATTTACCTAAAGAAGAGGAAGTTTTAATACAAACATTAGAAAAGTTGGAAGCTATTCAAAATCTTTTTAAAAAAGATAAAGAGTTTAGAAATTTCTTGTTAAATCCTTCCATATCAGTTGATGAAAAATTAAAACTCTTAGAGCTTTTAGATAATGAATTAAAATTAAGTGATATTGTAAAAAATGCATTAGCTTATTTGATAATAGAGAACAAAATAAAAGTTTTAAAAGTTTTAGCTGATGAATTTAGATTTGAAGTTGAGAAATTATTCTCTACAGTCCAAGGAGAAATAATAACTGCTTACCCTATTTCAGAAGAGTTAATTTTAAATATAAAAGAAACTGTAGAGGCAAAGTTAGGAA
>CAZEUK010000268.1:0-1614 GCA_964514535.1 uncultured Aquificales bacterium | reverse complement strand
AATTGCATTGATAATCGTTTATTTAGCCTCACAACTAAGATTTGGCGGTTGAAAATTAATCAATTCTATTGGTGGTTAGTATTACTAAATCTCTGGATATATTATCTCTATCTTTTCAATTGTTATCATTCCTTTACCGTCTAAAAGCTCCTTTATTTGCGGAATAATTTTGTCCAATTTTTCCTTTTTATCTACAACTTCTATAACTATAGGTAAATCTTCAGATAAAGTTAAAATTGATGCAGAGTGAACTTGAAAAGATGAACCGTAGCCTAGAATTCCCCGTAAAACTGTTGCACCAGCTATTTTATTCTTTCTTAAAAAATCAACAATATATTTATATGCTAATTTTCCATCTATTCTCTTTCTCTCGCTTAAAAATATTCTTAAAAGTTTATACTCTTTTTCCATATTGCTAGCTCCTATTTGTTTTCTCTTTAAATTTTATCAAGTTTGTTATCAATTCATTTGTTGGTGTCTCTAAGCCTTTGGCTTTAGCTAATCTTACAATCGCCCCATTTAAAGCATCAATTTCTGTTCTCTTACCTGTTTGTATGTCGTAAAACATGGAAGGATAATGTTCCTTTGTCGGAGGAATAAGTTTTTTATAGAAAAAGTTTAGGTAGTCTTTAGGATTTTCCCAGTTCAACTCTATTTTATACGCTTTAGTTATTTCAAAAATCTCGTTAACAATTTTATTCATTACTTCCCTAGTGTACCTATTATCTGCTAAATCTCCATAACTACAACTTAGAATAGCTCCCAATGGATTTAAGGCACAGTTATATATAATCTTATCCCATAGTATTTTATAAACATCTGGAGAATAGGATGTGGGAATTCCAGATTTTCTTATAACATTTACTATATCTTTAATTTTATCTTCAGGAAGAGCCCTATCAGGTTGACCGATTATAACATCGTCAGCATTAACAGTAATGTTTACTTTACCTTTTTCTATAACCTTAGCTCCAAATATAACTCTACTGAGTAAAGTTTTATCCTTCCCAATATATTTAATTGCCAATTCATAATTACCGTAGCCATTTTGCGTTAATAAAAGAATAGTATTGTCTTTTATAATCTGTTTTATATCTTTTAAAGCTTCTTCTGTGTTGTAAGCTTTTACAGAAAGAATTATTAAATCTATATCCTCATCTTTAAAATCTAAAATATCCGAAGATAATCTATCCAGTTCTGCAGAATGATTTCCCCATATTCCACTTACATAAAGTTTTTTAGGGAAGTTTTTCTCTTTAACTTTACCGAAAACTGTATTCCCAGCCTCTTTTAAAAATGTTGCGAAGGTTATTCCTATAGCTCCTAAACCGTAAACTAATATCTTCATAAATTAACTCAAGTTTTTTTGTTTGTATATTTGATTAGGCACACTTACAGATGGCGAGAGATAAACAAAAATAATCAAAAGATTATAAAAAACTATTTACCCCCTGCTATCTTGCAGTATGTCCAGCTTGTCTTTCTACCTGCTATCTCCAAAATGTAGCTTAATTCCTCTTTTCTCCTCTTTTGTTTTAAACTACATTTTGCTTTTAGAGACTCGCAGGTTACTTTAAATAGCTCTTTTAGCTTTACTCTTATTGGTCTTGATAA
>CAZEUK010000267.1:0-1622 GCA_964514535.1 uncultured Aquificales bacterium | reverse complement strand
AGTATTTATATTCAATGCATGAAAAGAAAAAACAACAAAACCAATTTGCTCAAAATAATAATCAACTTCAAAACAATAATCAATTTAAAAACAATAACCAAATAAACAAAACAGCAAGTCTTGAAGATAAAGTTGCTTGGGTCCCTATTTTTACTGCCGCTAGAGATTATATGAAAGCACAAAAAGAAGTTAGACATTTAGGAGATTTGGCACACAATGAATTATACAAAAACACAAGAACAGTTAAAAACGCTATAAATAATAGAAACAAAGCAGCAAAAACTTTAACAACAGAACTTGTTGGGACTGGATTATTAGGATATGGGTTATATAAAGGTCATCAATATTACAAACAATCTAACAACTCTAATCCTAATACTATAAATCCTAATACATTCTATTAAGGATTAAAAATGGAAGATTTTCAAGCAAAAAAGAACGAATACACTCAATATTATAAAAACAGATTTAAGGATTACTTTTCTCCTGCTCTGTTAGATTATCATATTGAGAAAATATATAACCAAGCAGCAAAGACTTATAGCCCAGCTAAAGGAACAACATTCCAAACACATTTAGCTTCTCAAATGCAGCAATTAAATAGAGTTGCTGTATACAAAGGTGGAACACTTAAACAAACAGAGTATTCTAAACAATTGGCTGCTAAAATTAAGAATGAATATGAAAAACAAAAAGTCTTAACAGGTAAAGAGCCAAGCTATGATGATATAGCTAAAAAATTAAAAATTCCTGTAGATAAAGTAAAAAACGTTATGGATGTTTCTGTTCATGCAGCTATAGTTCCAGGTAAAGACTTTAAAAGATTTGATGTTAATCCAGAAGACTTTATTGGCGGTTTACAAGACAAAGATAAAAAGATAATGGAAGCTATAACACAAGATATGCCGTTAGATAAAGCGTTAAAACATACTGGGTTAGGTAAGAGCCAATTCTATGAAAAAAGAAAACAGATGTTTAATAAAATTAGAGAATCTTACATTAAAGTGTTAAGGGATACTCATGATATTAGTTAATGGTAAATTCACAACTTTACCACCAAATAAATTTCCTCAACATTTAAACTATGCTTCTATAGATGAAATAAACTCTATGTTTAAAGTTGTAGAGGAAATAATAAATATGTACCTGGATATTTTAATAAAAAAAAGGATTGTTATGGCGAATAAGCTTAAGTTAGATACCATTGTTAATTTAGATAATATGGTTGAGGTAATAAACGAAAACATTTCTAAAATAAATAATGTTTTAGGACATTTAGAAAACAATAAGGCTTTTTTATCTAATAGCGATGAATTAAAAAGCTTAGAAATATTAAAGTTTAAAACTTTATTTATGGAAGGTGGTGTTAAAGTAGATGAAAAAGAAATTACCATCTCATTAGGTAAAGATAAAGACATTACTATTACTGCAGATAAAGTAATTACTAAAAATGGAGAATTGGATATATGACAGTTGAAAAAAGACTAATAACAGCATCTACTCTTGAATTTAAAATAAACACTGATGTTGACTATGAAGAGATAGCTTTAATTGTTATTATTGATGATAGTGATATAGAGATAGATAGATACAATAAATCTAAAGATGAATCAGTTTCAGGT
>CAZEUK010000266.1:0-1639 GCA_964514535.1 uncultured Aquificales bacterium | reverse complement strand
GAGGAATTGGAAATTTTATTAGATCAGCATGAAATATCATTTCTTAAAAACTTTTTTGAATTTACAGACCAAATTTTGGGAGATAAAACCTTAATTTTAATTTTGGATGATATAGACCTTATCCCAGAACCTAAAATTCTATTGAGGACTATTTTAGAACTTGCAGTTTTCCTTAATCATCCAAAAATCATTATTATTGGAGCAGGGGATATAGAAAATCTAAAACTTCGTTTGTTGAATGCGTTAAAGAGTATAAACTTCTATAACCAGAAGGAAGATGGAGATAAAAGAGAACTATCAAAACTTTACGAGAATATGGTTTTAGCTTTAATAGACAAAATTTTTCCCATAACCAATAGGATAAATCTTTCTAAAATAACACCTCACTTATTGGAAAAAATTAAAATAAAAACCACAGAAAAGTCTGAACTTTTTCTATCTGAATTTCTAAAACAACATCCAACTTTTGGCTCTTTTGGAGAAAAATATGAATACTACTTTAATGATATTGTTAGGTATCTATTTTCGGATATATCTTTAAGGGAATTTGTTCAGGTTCTTAGAACTATAAATAGACAAATAAATAGAGTAAAACAAAAACAGAAGCAAAGTGAAAGTTTAAAAGTTAGGGATATAATAGTTTCTAAGGTATTATTAAACTTATATTTTGAAGATTTTATAGTAAATTTAAAAACAGACTTTGATATAGATATTAAAATTGAAACCGAAAATGGGAACATTAAGTTAGAGTATCCAAGAGCATCAGAAGGAGAATCCTTTATTAAAGAATTAGAAGAAGCTAATTTTGAAGCTTTTATTAGCTTCTTACACTTTATAAGGGAAATAATAGTTAGAACCAATGTAGATTATTTGGAAGGAAAAAAATCCGTTTTAAGTGTGATATATACCTACAATCCTAAATTAGCCTATTTAATTCAACTATGGGGATTGGAAATAAACTTATATTTAAAAGGACATATCTATTTCTACCCATTGGTTTATTTAATTTTCCTTTTAATTCAAGGTTTACATAAGAATTATTTTGAGCAAGAAAAGAAAAAGTATATTCCCGAATTAAAGGAACTTATAGATAATCTATTAAGCAGTGCTACTACAAAGGAAAATTTTTATATTCATTTATCTATAATCTTAGGAGATACAGTAAAGTCTATACAATATTTACCAAAAGAATTTAGAAATACTTTACTGTTTAATATAGATGTTAAAAATGTAAATAACTATTATCCTATTTTGAAATTTTTTAAAGGGTTTATACTTATTACTAAGTTTGGAAATACAGAGAATTTAAGTGAAAGTTGGATTATTGATTTTTATAACTATAAAACTTTAGGGGATTTTAATGAACCTTTTGAAGATACTGAGAGTGAAAAGGATAAAAAAAGTAATATTTTGGAAACTTTAAAAAGTAATTTAAAGGATTTATTAAACTTAAGTATTGATTTTAATAGTGTTAAGATTTTATATTTAACTCTACAAGACTTAGATTTTTTAAGTATAGCATACTACAGAACACTGGAAACAAGAGTAAGAAAGAAAGGATATGAAAATATATTTAAAGAAAAGAATGTTCATTATTTCTTACCCTTTTATACTTTTATAAGCTTTTATATCAATAGAA
>CAZEUK010000265.1:0-1640 GCA_964514535.1 uncultured Aquificales bacterium | reverse complement strand
GAAATAGAGATGAAACCTGCTAAAAATATAGAACATATAAGAGAACCTGAAGAGATGTTAAAATTGGCAATGAAAAGTGAAGAGGAAGCTATAGATATGTATAATGAATTTGCTTTAATATGTGCAAATAATAGGGATGCTGGAACGAAACAGATTTTTGAGGCAACTATTCTAGATGAAGAGAGACATTTTGATACATTTAATATTGAGTTTGAAAACTTACAGAAGTTTGGGAAAGAATATCTATCCCAACAGGCTATGGAAAGAAGTAAAAGAATAGGTAGTATGAATAAAAATAATAATTAAATTTTAAACTTTTTCTTTCTCTTCTTCTTGCATTAAGTCTTTTACATCCAATGTATATATTTGAGATATACCATCCTTAGAAGACACGCCTATTAATCTGTCTGCAAAATGGGCTAAAGTATCCCTTAAAGTTATCACTATAAATTGGGCATCTTTTGAAAACTTCTTCATAAGTTGACCTATTTTTCTAGCGTTTGCGTCGTCTAGATGGGCATCTACTTCATCAAAATAGTAAAAAGGAGATGGTTTATACTGTTGAACTGCAAATAAAAAGGCTAAAGCAGTTAAAGTTTTTTCACCACCTGACATAATTTCCAATCTTTTAACATCTTTTCCTCTAGGCTTAGCCTTTAGAAAAACTCCATATTCCAATGGTTTTTCACTATTTTCAAGCTCTAAGTAAGCCTTTCCAGAAGGAGATAACTCTTTAAAAATCTCCTTTAGATTTTTGTTTACACTGTTAAAAACTTCTAAAAATGCTTTTTCCTTTTTTTCCTCTAACTGATTAATTAACTCTTCTATTCTTCTTTTTTCCTCAGTTAGTTGCTCAACTTTAGATTTTAACTCTTTATACCTATTCTCTATTAAACTGTAATCTTCCAAAGCTCTCTCATTTATAGCACCTAACTTTTTCCTTTCAGAAACGTAATAATTTAATTCTTTTCTAATTTTTTCCTCATCCTCATCTAAAGGTTTAACACCATTTTCAACTAACACCTTTATTTCTTCTTCCAAATCCTCAATTTTCTGTTCTAACTTACCTTTATCTTCTAAAAGATATGTAATCTGTTTATTAATATCATCCTCTTCTCTGCGGAGTATAGATAATTTTTTTCTTAAATCTTCAATACTTTTATGTATGACTAGACTTTCCTCTTCCTTTTCTTTGAAAAGATTTAAATAGTTTAATAGCTCCTGTTGTAAAGATTTGATTTTATCATTTATTAACACAGTTTCCTTATCAATCTCCGATAGATTTTTATCTATATCTTTTAACTTTGCTTCTATATCTTTTATGCTTTCATCTAATGATATACTTAAAATCTCTTTAATTTTTTCTATTTCAGACAGTAATTTATTCTTTTCTTCCCTAATTCTGTAAACATCTTTAAGAATATCTTCCCAATCCTTCTTAATCTTTTTTAAACCTTTTTTCTCTAAACTTTCAAGAATTATCTTCTTTTCCTTTTCAACTTCAGTTAATTTTTTATTTATATCTTCCAATTCTTTTTTTAATATTTCTAATCTTTCCTCTATTTTAATTTTATTCTCAAAAATTTTATTTATTTCATCTTCTAGATAGCTAATCCTTTTAATAAGATAATCTTTTTCCT
>CAZEUK010000264.1:0-1666 GCA_964514535.1 uncultured Aquificales bacterium | reverse complement strand
ATAAAAAATTTTAATAAACCTTTTGAAGAAGTTTTGAATTTTAAAGTTGATGATACGTTTAAAGGGAAAAGGTTAGACCAGTTTTTACAAACAGTTTATCCTGAGTACTCAAGGAGCTATTATCAAAAAATAATTAAAGATGGTTATACCTTTATAAATGATAATTTGGTAAAAAAACCGTCTAAAAAGCTTAAAGGTAGTGAGAATATAACTTTATTTATTCCTCCCGTTCCTGAATTAAAGGTTGAACCGGAAAATATACCTCTAAAAATCTTTTTTGAAGATAACGATATAGCTGTAATATATAAACCTCCACATCTTGTAGTCCATCCATCACCGGGACACGAAAGGGGAACATTAGTTAATGCATTACTTTACCATTTTAAACAGTTATCAGAGTTTGGTGGCAAATTTAGAGCAGGTATAGTTCATAGATTGGATAAAGATACGGCAGGGCTAATGGTGGTGGCAAAATCAGAATTTGCACATAAGGAATTACAAAAGCAGTTTCAGAATAGGGAAGTTGATAAGAGATATAAAGCAATAATAGTAGGTATCCCTAAAAAAGAGTATGGAATTATTAATTTACCTATAGGTAGGTCTGTAAAAGATAGAAAAAAGATGGGAATTGACACAGCAAAGCCTAGAGAAGCGATAACAGAGTATTGGTTAGAAAAAAGTTGGAAAAAACATAATTTAAGTTTGGTAGATATAAAACTTCACACAGGTAGAACTCATCAGATAAGAGTTCATTTTTCAGCTATAGGCCATCCTTTGTTGAATGATAAGACTTATGGTTTTAAAAAATCATTGTTAGGTAGTAAATTGGCAAAAAGCCTTTCTGAAAAATTGGATTATCACGCTTTGGTAGCCTATAGATTAGCATTTAGACATCCAAGGACAAATGAGAAGATTGATATATCTTTAGATAAACTACCTGAACCTTTAGAAGATATTATCCAAAGTTTAGATAAAGATAGAGATTAAAAACTGTATTAATCCTATCAATCCCCCAAGGATAGCTCCAAAGTATGTTATATGTTTCAATTGTTCCTTTGATATACCTAGAATTATGTACTCTAACTCTTCTATATCAATATTTAACAATGTTTCTTTAACACTTTCTTTTATATTCAATTGGGAAGATAAACTTTTTATTTCTATCTCTATATTTTTTTCTATTATATCGGATGCTTTTTCTGTTAACTTTTTCTTTAATCTATCTTTTAACTTATCCACTACTTTATTAATAACTTTATCTAAAGTTGAAAGGATAAAAGCTGTTTTAAAACTGAACTTACCCAAACTTAAATTTTCTTTTAGATTGGTTTTAATATCTTCAGCAAAATTTTCAATAATTTCATCTATTACAGCTTCAATTCTAGTTTTTAGTTTTTCTCTATAATTACTCCTTTCTAATATTTCAATAAGCTTTTCTTCAGGTAAAAGATACTTTTCTAGCGTTTCTGCTATAACTTCAGCTATTTTTTCCCTTTCTTTAGGTATAACTCCCGGTGTAAAAGGTAAAGGAATTCTATTAAAGAGATAAATCTTTTTGTAAGGTTTAAATAACATTTTAATAGCTAAATAGTTTGTTATATAACCGATAAACGCTCCTATTAAAACTGATAAAAGAAGATTTAAAAGCATAATGATAAAAAGATGA
>CAZEUK010000263.1:0-1685 GCA_964514535.1 uncultured Aquificales bacterium | reverse complement strand
AACAGCATTCTGAACTACCTCTCCACAAAGAAAAAAGTAAATTTAAAAATTTATTATCTTATATATAAAAATAACTATCAACTTAATGAAACTTTTCTATCTCCGATACTATTTAGATTGGTACGAGTGATATTTTATTTCAAGATTAAATTTATAAAATTTTTTAACAACTACCTCAAAATATTATAATTTAAAAAATTAAAAACTTAATTAGGACAAGAATTTGATGATAAAAGAGGGTGATACGGTTCAGTTAAGTGATGGAAAAAACAGATTTTTTATAAGATTAAAAAAAGACGAGATATTTGGGACACATAAAGGGAATATCAATCATAACGATATAATAGGGAAAAAGATTGGAGATAAGATTAAAACACATCTAGGTAAAGAGTTTACTATATTCAAACCTTCACTTTACGAAATAATAATGTACGGAATAAAGAGAAAAACACAGATAATATATCCAAAGGACAGTGCATATATAACTTTAAAACTAGGTTTAACTGATGGTTATAAAGTTTTAGAGAGTGGAATAGGTAGTGGTGGTTTAACTATAGTTATGGCCAATGCGGTAAAACCTAACGGAAAGATTTATTCGTATGAAAAGAATGAAAATCATTTAAAAATTGCGATTGATAATATAAAATTGGCAGGAATGGAAGAGTATGTTGAGTTTTTCCACCAAGACTTAGAAGAAAAACTACCTGAAAATTTTTTTGACGCAGGTTTTATAGATGTTAGAGAACCTTGGTTGTATATAGAAAACATTTTTAACTCCCTTAAAGTGGGTGCTAATTTAGGTTTTTTAGTACCAACCACAAATCAAGTTAGTAAACTGTTAGAAAGTTTAACAAATTATCCATTTAAACAAACGGAAGTTTTAGAACTGATGTTAAGACATTATAAACCTGTTGCAGATAGGTTAAGACCTGAAGATAGAATGATAGCCCATACTGGATATTTGATTTTTACTAAGAAGATGTAAGGGGGACTTACTATGTCCCCGGAACAATTAAACCGTAATTACCTGCCTTTTTTCTATATAAAATATTTATCTCATTTGTTTCCGAATTTCTGAAAGGTAAAAAGAATGCCCCTGTTTCCTGTAGTATCATTAAAGCATCTTCAACTGATAGAGGTTTTTCTAACGGCATAGGTTCTTGAACTATTAAAGGTTTTTCTATACTTTCATCTTTTACAGAGGAGAACTTATCCTTTTCCTTTTGTAATGCTATTCTTCTTCTTTCTTCTAATCTTCTAGATTTTAATCTTACAAGCTGTCTCTCTATTTCATCTATTACATAATCTATTGCAGTATATAAATCATTACTTTCTTCCCAAGCGTGTAAAACTCCCCCTGTAGAAGCTAAATTTATATGCATATCAACTCTATTTCTATGTCCATGCTTTTCAAAAGAATAGGTTATTTTTACCAACACACTATCTTCATCAACATCAATCTCTTTAAAATAATTTTTTAGCCTTTCCAACTTATTTTCTGCATAGCTTTTAATGTAATCAGTAAGCTCTAAACCTTTACCTATGTGCTCAATATTCATTCCTTTACTCCTCCTAAAATTTAATTTTTATTTATTCCTTAAAATTAACAGAATAATATTTTAACAGTAATTAATTTAAATTAACTTATATTCTATTGTTAATGAAAAAGTTATTCAAAAATTATT
>CAZEUK010000262.1:0-1690 GCA_964514535.1 uncultured Aquificales bacterium | reverse complement strand
GGGAAAAAAGAAAAAGAAAGCTTCTAGTGGGAAAAAAGAAGAAGCAATCCTTGTTGAAGGGGAAGTTATAGAGGCATTACCTAATGCACACTTTAAAGTTAAATTAGATAATTCTGACCATATAGTTTTAGCTCACGTTTCAGGAAAGATGAAACTACACTTTATAAGAATACTTCCCGGAGACAGGGTAAGGGTAGAACTATCTCCGTATGATTTAACAAAAGGAAGAATTGTTTTTAGATTATAGTTCTTCTTTCAAGTTAAGTTTATTTTTCTATCTATCTCCAGTATCTTTGTATTTTAAAATTGGAAGAAAACATATTATAATATTACTTTGTTTTATGCTGTAAATTTAAATTATTGTTTTGTATAGAACAAAGGGAGGTTTTTTAATAATGAAGGTAAGAGCATCTGTAAAAAAGAGATGTGAAAAATGTAGAATAATTAGAAGAAAAGGTAAAGTAATGGTTATTTGTGAAAATCCTAAGCATAAACAAAGACAAGGTTAAGGAGGTTTTAAATGGCTCGTATCGCAGGTGTAGATTTACCAGACAGAAAAAGGTTAGAAATAGCTTTAACTTATATCTATGGAATTGGTAAGACAAGGGCTAAGGAGATTTTGGAAAAAACCGGCATAGATGGAATGAAGAGAGTTGGTGAGCTTACTCCAGATGAGTTGAATACTATAAGAAAATTTATAGAGCAGAACTACAAGGTTGAAGGTGATTTAAGAAGGGAAGTTGCAGTTAATATCAAAAGACTTATGGATATAGGTTGTTATAGGGGAATTAGACATAGATTAGGTTTACCTGTTAGAGGTCAAAGAACAAAAACTAATGCTAGAACTAGAAGAAAAGCTACAGGAAGAATTAAGAAAAAATAGGTTAGGAGGATTTTGGAAATATGGCAAGAAGAAAAAAAGGTGGTAAGAAAAAAGTTAAAAGAACTGTTCCCTACGGAATTGCCCATATTCAAGCAACTTTCAATAACACAATCATAACAATAACCGATAAAGAGGGTAATGTTTTAACTTGGGCTTCAGGTGGAACGGAAGGATTTAAAGGTACAAGGAAATCAACTCCTTATGCAGCACAAAAGGCGGCAGAGAAGGCTGCAAAAAGGGCAATAGATGAGTTTGGAATGAAAGATGTTGAAGTTTGGGTAAAAGGACCGGGTGCAGGAAGGGAAACTGCTATAAAAACTATTCAAGCGGCAGGTTTGAATGTTAAGGTAATAAAGGATGTTACTCCTATACCTCACAACGGTTGTAGACCACCAGCTAAAAGGAGGGTTTAATCTATGGGTAGATATTTAGGACCATTAACAAGAGTTAGCAGAAGATTAGGCGTATTTGTTGGAGGAAGTTTAAAGGCTTTCAATAAAAGAAACTTTCCACCGGGACAACACGGTAGAACACAAGGTAGAAAGAGAAAACTCTCTGATTATGCAATCCGTCTTCAAGAAAAACAAAAATTAAGATATTTATACGGTGGTTTAAGGGAAGGACAGTTTAAAAGATATTTTGACGAAGCGGCAAGAATAGCAGGTAATAAAGGTGGAAACACAGGGGAAATATTATTACAGCTTTTAGAGAGAAGACTTGATAATGTAGTTTATAGATTGGGATTTGCTAAAACTAGAAGACAAGCTAGACAGATGGTTGTACATGGGCACTTTTTAGTTAACGGCA
>CAZEUK010000261.1:0-1696 GCA_964514535.1 uncultured Aquificales bacterium | reverse complement strand
AGAAAGGTTTATTTAAAGGTGATTTAAACAAAATAGCGGAAAAGTTTAAAATATCTTTAGACTATCTGGAATATATAAGGAGTAGATTAAAAAGTTTAGAGCCTACAGGGATAGCTTCATTAACGATTGAAGAGGCGTTATGGGAACAGTATAAGGAGTTATTTGGGAATAATAATAAGATAAAAGATTTAATTTTTAACAATTTAAACAATCTGTTAAATAAAGATAAAATTATTTCAAAATATAAAATATCAGAAGAAGAGTACAATCAGATTTTAGAAAATATAAAAAGCTTAAATCCTTATCCTACATTTCAATACTCAGACAGTATTACACAGTATATAGAACCTGATGCATACGTTTACGACAGGGGAGATAAGTTTGAGATTGTTTTAAATGAGAGAAACATACCTAAACTTAAACTTACAAAGGACTATAGGAAGTTAATATCTAACAAAAATCTTCCTGAAAAAACTAGAGAGTTTTTAAAAAATAAATTACAGAAGGCAATAGGAATAGTAAAAGGAATAGAACTACGGAGAGAAAATTTATACAAAACGATAGAGTTTTTAGTTAACTATCAGGCAGACTTTTTGAGAAAGGGGAAAAGTTATATAAAACCTCTAACTTTAAAAGATGTTTCTTCTGTTTTAGGTTTACACGAATCTACAATAAGTAGAATTGTTGCTAATAAGTATATTCAAACTGACACAGGTTTACTCCCTTTAAAATCATTTTTTGCATCTAAACTGAAAGGTATAGACGGTGATGTATCTACCCAAAAAGTGAAAGATTTAATAAAAAAAATTGTTGATAATGAAAATAAGAAAAAACCTTTAAGTGATGAAAAGATTTCAAAACTTTTAAAAGAAAAGTATGGAATTAAGATAGCCCGTAGGACAGTGGCTAAGTATAGGGAAGAGTTAGGAATTCCTTCTTCAAAGGAAAGAAAAATCAAATAGTGGATTGTAAAACCCTTTTAACATAAAATTTAAATTTCACCGTTTAATCTATAAAAATATGGAGATATAAAAGATGTTATTGATATACGGTAAAGGTTTAACAGGCAATTCTGCTTACAGATTGGCAAGAAAATTAGGTTATGATGCCCTTCTAATTGATGATAAAGACTATAAAGAAGAGATTTTAAAAGATGTTCAGGAAGTCGTTGTATCACCGGGAGTTCCGTTTTTTAGCAAAATTTATAAAGATTGTAAGAAGAGAAGTATAAATATTATTGGTGAGATAGAGTTTGCTTACAGATTTTTTAAAGGAAAGGATATTATAGCCATAACTGGAACAGATGGTAAATCAACAACAACAAAGCTAATACACACAGTTTTAGGAAGTGATAACTCTGTTATAGGAGGAAATTATGGAATACCTTTTTCAGATATTGTTTTAAATAGTGAAAACAAAACAGCAGTTTTAGAGTTGTCTTCATTTCAGATTTACTCAATAAAAAAATTTAAACCTAGTATAGCGGTTTTTTTAAACCTTTCAGTTGACCATTTAGATTGGCATAAAAGATTTTGTCATTATAAATTGTCAAAGTATAAGCTTTTTAAAAATCTTTCAAAGGAAGATGTAGCAATCCTTAATTATGATGATATTAATGTTAGGAATACACCAACAAAAGCTAAAAAGTTTTATTTTTCCTTGGAAAAACTTCCTACAACGTTAGAGGGGATTTATT
>CAZEUK010000260.1:0-1700 GCA_964514535.1 uncultured Aquificales bacterium | reverse complement strand
GCTCTTCTTACTTTTTTCACTATCTTTAGTGGTTTTTGCCTCAGTTTGAACTGTTTCTATTTCGGATATTGTATTTATAAATTGGGTTTTACCAGCTGCATATGGACCAGCTACAACAATTTTTATAGCTTTCTTTCCTTTGTCCTTTTCGCTTAAAAACATTAACTACCTCTTTTTATAATCCTTTTATTTTTTCTATTATTCTACTTAATAAACCTTTTGTTAAATCAAATCCTAATTTTCTTTTCTTATGTCTCTTTCTTCTAATTAATCCACTTGCCAAGAAGCCATAAAGTATTTTTTGTAATGTAAATAAGTCTATTCCCAACTCATTTTTTATATCTTCTACCGTTCTTTCACCGTTTATAAGTTTTAAAACTTTTTGTTCTGTTTCATTTAAGTTAGCTTTTTTAGCTATTTCTTCCCAATCTTCAGTTTTTTCAAAGATAAGCCTAACATCTGATATTTTTCTTTCTACTTCATCTTTAGACAGATGACGGCTTAAAAACATTATAATTTTTTCCAATGGTATAAAAGGTTTAATATTATCAGAGTATCTGATAAAACCGGGAGTAAAAGAGAATTTACCTTTTTTTAATGATAATAAGATTGGTAGACGGGCTACCAAGGCTCTGTATATATCCTCTTCCCCTGATAGCCCTTCCTTTTTCATAACGTCGGAAAAATCAATATCAAGGTAAACATAAAATACTTTGGGAACTTCTCTTATGTAAACTATATCCCCGTCTTTAAAGTAGACAGCAAAGTTTTTATTCCCAGTTTCTATAACTAAAATTCCATCTTTCCTGTCCTTCTTTAAAATTTGGAATATGTCAACAAAGTTGAAGGTTTCCAGATTTCCTGTTATTGCCATATTTTATTGCCCTAGTAAATCCTCTATTTTCTTTGTTGCCCTTTTAATCTCCATTAATACTAACCCGAGTTTTGCATCTGCAGGTGCTAAAACACCTAAAACAGCTAAATCTTTAATACCTGTAAATATCATATAACCTTTACTACCCTTTACATACAACTGTTCCAAATCTCCCTTTTCAAGCTCTGAAGTAACCCTTTCACCTAGAGAAAGTATTGCCGCACCCATAGCCGCAACCCTGTCTTCGTCAACATCTGCAGGTAGAGCAGAAGCTATCGCAAGTCCATCAGGACTAACTAAAATTGCACCTTCAGCACGAGCATCAATAACAATGTTTTGTAAAATCTCTTTGAATTTATCCGCCATAACAGCCTCCTATACAATAGATTTAATTATTTTCTAACAAAATTAATAAAATTTAAAGATTTAATATCATAATAACTGTTTAGCTCTATCTAAAAATCTTTGCTTTCTGTATTCTATAGGAATTTCTTCAGCAAGAGCATTTATTAACTCTTTTACAGCTTTATTTGTTAATTTAGTTTTCTTTATATTTAATTCCCTGATTTTTCTCTTGAAAATCACTTTAGCTATAGGTCCAACTTCCTTAGCAAAAGCTTTTAAAAGAATGTCTAAGACTAGATAGTTTAAATATTTAACTTCTCCTTCATCTTCCTTTTCCTCTTCTTTATCTTCAGTTTCACTTTTCCCTTTCTCTTGTTCTATTAAATCCTCTTCTTCTTCCTTTTCTTCCTTTTCTTCCCCAATATCACTTATCAAGCTTTTTAATTCCATAAAGTCCTTTTCATCTATATGCTCTCTCTTC
>CAZEUK010000259.1:0-1742 GCA_964514535.1 uncultured Aquificales bacterium | reverse complement strand
ATGAGAATTCATTACTTACAACACGTTCCCTTTGAAACTCCTGCGAATATAGAGAAATGGGCAAAAGAAAAAGACTTTAAAATAAACGGGACACATCTGTATAAAAATGAACCTTTTCCTGATTTCTCCTCATTTGATATGTTAGTAATTATGGGTGGTCCTATGGGTGTTTATGATGATAATAAGTACAAATTTTTAGCTAAAGAAAAGATTTTTATAGAAAATTCAATAAATCTTGGGAAAAAGGTTTTAGGTGTTTGTTTAGGAGCTCAACTTATAGCAGATGTTTTAGGGGCAAAGGTTTATAAAAATAAGTATAAAGAAATAGGTTGGTATTCTGTAAAATTAACGGAAGACGGTAAAAAATCTAAAAATTTTAAAGGCTTTCCTGAAGAGTTTATAGCTTTTCATTGGCATGGAGATACTTTTGATATACCAAATGGTGGTGTAAGAATTGGATATAATCATATAACTGAAAATCAGGCTTTTGAGTATAACGATGGTAAGGTTTTAGCTTTACAATTCCATTTGGAGACCAATCCCCAATCTGCAAAAGATTTGATAGATAATTCTGAAGAAGAACTTAAGGAAAAGGGAAGTTTTATTCAGTCTGCAGATTATATTCTTTCAAGGAATGATTACTTCCAAAGTCTTGAAAAATTGTTATTTAAGCTTTTAGATAACTTTATAAAAAATTAAAAATGGCTTACTTTCCTTTATTTATTGATTTAAAGGATAAAAATGTTTTGGTTGTTGGTGGTGGAAAAGTAGCTGAGAGAAAAATAAAAGTGTTATTACAGTTTGAAGCCGAAATATCAGTTGTCGCTCAAAGTGTAAAATCTGAAGAAATAAAAAATTTAGCAGATAGAGGTATTATTAAACTTTATGAAAGACCATTTAGTTTGGAAGATATAGACTTTAAAGATTTAGTTATAGTTGCAGTTGACGATTTAAATCTACAGAAAAGAGTTTATGAAGAATGCTTAAAACGGAGAATACCTGTTAATTCAGTTGACAGTATAAACTACTGTAGTTTTATATTTCCATCAATAATTAAAGAGGATGAAATTATCATAGGTATATCAACATCTGGTAAAGCACCTGCTTTATCAAGAAGATTAAGGGAGCTAATAAAGGATTGTCTTCCTAAAGATATTAAATCAATTTTAAAAGAGGTTATTTCTTTAAGAGAAAGTTTACCTAAAGGTAGAGAAAGGCAAAAAATTTTGGTAAATTTCCTAAAAAAAAGATTTGGAGATGATAGATGAAGAAATTAATATACAGATTACCTACACATCTATTTGAGATTTTTGCAGTTGAGTTTAATGGATACGGTTTTGAAATATTAAACAGGGACAAGGATAATACAACTTTTGTAATATATGCAGAGGAAAAGGAAGAGGAGGCTATAAAAGAGGCTGTAAAAGAGATTTTTGATGAGCTAGGGGCTGGAGAGTTAATTGGAGAGGAAGTTATACCTGAGGAAAATTGGGTTGATAAATGGAAGGAAGATATAAAACCAATAAAAATACCTCCTTTTATAATTCTACCTGAATGGGAGATTTACGAAGGAAAAGATTTTATACCAATAAAAATAAAAATAGGTATGGCTTTTGGAACAGGTTTACATCCTACTACACAGATGGTTTTAAAGCTATTACCTGAGTATATATCAAAAGGTGATACAGTTTTAGATATAGGAACTGGAACTGGGATTTTATCAATAGCCGCTGCAAAACTTG
>CAZEUK010000258.1:0-1754 GCA_964514535.1 uncultured Aquificales bacterium | reverse complement strand
AATTTTACCGTCAATCTTTCTTATTAGATGAACAGGAAAGCTATCAAATAATTCATTGGAAAAAATAACACCGTTAATAGTGTTATCCTCAAAATCTATAATGTCTTGAACCCATTTTACATTTTTAAAATCTTTTAATATATCCTTCTGTATATCAATATGATAAGGCGATTTTTCAATAATTATATACTCTGTGTTATCAAAAATGTTTCTATGGTTCTCTTTCAAGTAGTTAAGTATGTCGTAAGCTAAGTATCCTTTTCCTGCTCCCAATTCTACAATCTGAAAGGGTTTATCTGTAAGTTTTTTCTCAAATATTTCTACAAACTGTCTAGCCAACAGTTCACCGTAAGCTCTGTCCAGCTCTGAAGCTGTGAAGAAATCGCCATAACCACCTATTTTTGATTTTGAAGATGTATAGTATCCAAGCTCAGGATAGTATAAAGCCATATCCATAAAATCTCTAAAGGATATACTTCCATTTTTTTCTATTCTATCTTTTATAACTTTTATTAGCTCTTTTTTTCCCGTTAATTTCATCATTAAGCTACACCTAAAATTATTCCTATATAGGTTATATAGAATATTATCCCAACGGAAAAACCAAAAGGTATTAATTTTTTATCTAAATATGATATTGCCAAAACTAAAAATCCTGATATTATTGCTAAAATACCTGATGCTAAAGCTAAACTGCTTAAATTCCAGTCTGTCAGTAAAAGACCTATACTTACAGGTATGCTACTTTGGAAAACCATAGCTCCACTTACATTACCTACCGCTAAAGTATCCTGTTCCCTTAAAACCCATATTACACTGTTTATTTTTTCAGGTAGCTCTGTTGCTATAGGGGCAAGGAGTAATGAAAATATTAACGGCGATAAACCTACAAGTTTACTTAATTTCTCTATACCATCCACAAATATATGTGCCCCTCCAACCATTATCACTAAAGCAATGAAGAATTGAAAAAATGCTAAAGGTAAACTTTCTCTTATCTTTAGTTTTGAGAAATATAAATTATGTGTTTCTTCCATCTCTGCACTTTCATTTCTTAAAACTATAACGATATACAGGATATAAATGAATATTAATACAATGGCAGTTAAAATTTTTATAAAACTTATATTTATAAAATGGACGGAAAATAGGGCTATTGTATAGGAGAAAAGAAAGAAAACAATATCTTTCCTTAATGCCCATTCTTCAACATTAAGCTCTAAGCTTCTCTTTTTTAAGAGATAACCTATAACTACAGTTAATCCTATGAGAGGAAAGGCTAAAGTTGAAAGCATAAAGGGAGCTCCAAGGATTGCTCCAATTCCTATATCTTCTCCTGATTTATCCTTAAAAAAAAGTATGGCTATTATAGGTAATATACTTTCAGGTAAAGCTGTCCCTACAGCTGCTAAAACGCTACCTGTAAAGTTTTTTGATAAGTTAAGTTTATCACCTATATACTCAACGCTGTTTGTAAACAGTTCTGCGGAGAATAAGATAAATATTAAACCTACAGCTAAAATAAAAATATCTATTAACATTTGTTTTCCTTAAATTAAAATCCTAAAATAAGAGTTATTAATTATAATCTAAAGGTTGATTTTAAAAAATATTAAAAAATTATCTCCGTTAGGAAATAATCAAATATTAGGACTAATACTGATGATACCACTACGGCGGTAGTTGTTGCCCTTCCAACTCCTTCAGCACCACCTTTAGCAATATAACCAAAATAACAGGAAACCATTATTATC
>CAZEUK010000257.1:0-1757 GCA_964514535.1 uncultured Aquificales bacterium | reverse complement strand
ATAAAGCCCCTGCCTCTAGAACAGAACCAACTAAAGCAAGAAAAAATAAAAAGGTGTGTTCTTTATAAAGTGATAATATAAACTTTAAACTTTTTCTTTCCATTTAAAATTAATAATTAAACTTATCATAAGCCCTAAAATCTGTTAGCTTTTTCTTACTGCTGCCAATAGAATAGCTTCACAAACAACCTGACCGTTAACTTTAGCAACTCCCTTTATTTTTCCCATAGCCTTTTTAATATTTATTCCCTCTATCTCGTAAACGATTTGGTCTCCCGGAAAGACAGGTTTCCTAAACTTTGCACTCTCAATTCCTGCAAATAACACAGTGTAGTTGCCTTCCTGCCCTACATTAGCCTTTCTCATCATCATAAAAGCTCCTGCCTGTGCCATACCTTCAATAATTAACACACCGGGCATAACAGGAAAGTTTGGGAAATGCCCCTGAAAGAAATACTCATTAACACTTACATTTTTTATAGCCTTTACCTTAAGATTTTCCAAATCTAACTCTACTATTCTGTCTATCATTAAAAATGGGTATCTATGTGGTAAAACCTTTTTTATTTCTTCAACATCTATATACTTCTCCATATTAAAAACTCTCCATTATTAAGTTTTATTACCTGTCTAATTTTAAATTAGATTAAAAATCTAAAGCAAATGAAAATTATAAATCTGCGAACATATCTAAAAACCACTGTGGATATGGTCTTTCAGGTGCAGTTAATTTGTCTAAATACTCAACATCTTCATCTGATAAACTCCATTCTAAAGAACCTAAGTTATCTTTCAGATGGTCTAAACTTCTAACTCCTATTATGATAGAGCTTACAAATTTTTTAGCCCTTAACCAATTTAAAGCAACCTGTGAAGGTGTAGCGTTATATTTTTTTGCTATCTTTTCTAATTCTTCAACTACTTTGAAGGCAAATTCAAAATCAAATCTTAAGAAATGTCTCTCCATTCTTTTGTATCTACTATCTTCTGGAAAATCTTCTTTTCTCTTATACTTTCCTGTTAGAAATCCACCTGCTAAAGGACTCCAAGGTAGAATACCTAAACCTAAATCCTCACAGGCAGGGACAACCTCGTTTTCAATATCCCTTCCTAAGAGAGAGTAATACATCTGTGCAGAGATAAAACGAGACCAATTTTTACACTCTTGTATCATTACCGACTTTGTAATCTGCCAAGCTGAAAAATCAGATATTCCTATATATCTAACCTTTCCTATTCTAACTAAATCATTTAAAGCTTCTAAAGTTTCCTCTATAGGTGTATGATTATCCCACCAATGGACTTGATAAAGGTCTATATAATCTCTGTTTAATCTTTTTAAAGATTTATCTACAGAGTTAAATATATGATGTCTTGATAATCCTCTACAGTTAGGGTCTTTCTCATCCATTACACCTCTAACTTTTGTGGCAATAATAACATCGTTAATCCTTTTTCCTAACGCTTTAGCTAAAAGTGTTTCACTCTCTCCAAATGCGTATATATCTGCAGTATCAAAAAAGTTAACACCTTTATCTAACGCATAATCTACAACTTTTTGTATTTCTGAAAAACTCATACTTCCTGAAGAACGCCAGCCTTTTTCTGTAAAAGTCATAGCCCCTAAAGATATTACAGATACTCTTAAACCTGATTTTCCTAAATTTCTATATTCCATCATATCTGTTAACCTCTGTAAAAATTTTGTTTTTTAAAATTATATCCTTTATTAAATCAAATAAACTTGCCCATATACA
>CAZEUK010000256.1:0-1770 GCA_964514535.1 uncultured Aquificales bacterium | reverse complement strand
CGATGAGGCTACACTGTTAGCTTTAGGTATATACGAAGATACAGGTTCTTTTAAATACAACATTACAAAACCACAGGATTTATTAGCCACTGCTTTTTTACTTGAAAGGGGAGCTAATCTAAAGGTTATAAGGAAAGTTTTAGAGAAGGGGATTACAGAGGAACAGTTAAGCGTTATAAAGCAACTGACAGACAATATACAATATCTATTTGCTGAAGGTAAGAAAATAATTATTTCTACCGCATACACTAAAAAGTATATACCTGATATATCGTCAAAGATAGGTTTGATAAGACCATTCCAAGAGGCAGACGCCTTTTTTGCGTTGATAAACACTTCAGGAAAGGTAAGTATAATAGGAAGGTCTAGGGATAAAAGTATTAATGTTGGAAATATTTTATCTTACCTAGGTGGTGGAGGTCATATATCTGCCGGAAGTGCAACTATAAAAGGTTTAACCACTTACGAAGTAAAAAATTATTTGGAAAGTATAATCCTTGGTAAGTTATACAAAAATAAACAAATAAAAGATATTATGGCTAGAAATGTTAAGCTTTTCAGTGAAGATTTAAAAATATCTGATATAAAAAATCTACTTAAAGGTCAACAGATTATATTAGTTAAAGACAAAAATAATAAATTTAGTGGTATTGTTTATACTAAAACCTTAAATGAAGCCATTAAGCTAAAAAAGGAAAATCTTACACTGTCTAATTTTGTTATAGACGACATAATAACATTTGCCCCTGATATGAATATTACAGAAGCAGAAAAGTATTTAATAAACTCTTCACAGGAAATTTTCCCTGTCTTAAAAAATGGTAATGTTGTAGGTTTAGTATCAAGAGGATTTTTACTAAAGGCTATACACGGTCAGATATTCTCTGCAGAAAAAGATAGTTTCATATCAAGAGAAAGAATTAAACCTAAAGTTGTTAACTATATAAACAGATTAAGACAGTTTATACCAAAGGATACTTTAGATAAACTTGAAAGGTTAGGAGAAGTTGCACAAGAGTTAGGATACAGGGCTTACATTGTAGGTGGTATTGTTAGAGATATAGTTATGGGAAGAAAAAATCTAGATATAGACATTTTAGTTGAAGGGGACGCTAGAGAATTAGCTAAAAGATTTGCTAAAAAGTATGGATACAAAGTAAACATATACGGAGAGTTTTTAACTGCACAGGTAATACTTTCTGAAGATGAAAAATGGGATTTTGCAACTGCTAGGACAGAGATATACGAGTACGCAGGGGCTTACCCTAAAGTAAAAAGGGCAACTTTAAAAGAAGATTTATACAGACGGGATTTTACAATTAATACACTTGCTATAGAGATAACGAAGGATAATTTTGGAAATCTTATAGACTACTTTAACGGTTTAAAAGATATAAAAGATAAAGTTATCAGGATTTTAAAACAGTTAAGCTTTATAGAAGACCCTATAAGAATATTGAGAGCTGTAAGATTTGCAGGTAGATTTGGATTTAAACTTGGGAAGGCTACAGAAAAATTATTAAAGTTGGCGATAGATGAAGAAATATTAAAAGTAGCTTCACCACACAGAGTTAATCAAGAGCTTAAGTATATATTTAACGAAGAAAAGGTTTTAGAGATTATTAATCTAATGAATAAATACAAGATACTTCATCAATTAATACCTGAGTATAAACATACAAAGGACAGGATTGTTATTCTTACAAAAGTTAAAGAACTAATTACAACTTATAAATTAATATTTAATTTTGAAGCAGATAAAATCTATCT
>CAZEUK010000255.1:0-1775 GCA_964514535.1 uncultured Aquificales bacterium | reverse complement strand
TAGGTATTATGGTGTCTTCTATCTCTATGGAAGACAAAGCTATATTAAGTGTTTTTATAGCGTCTTCCACTTTACCTTTTTCCAATAAATCAGAAGCTAATATAACTGATTTTTTAAATATATCTAAAGGTAAATAACTTGTTTGAATGTGTATCTCGTTTCTTAAAGCCTCTAACAAATCCCTTGCTGAAGGAATATCATTCTTTTCACAAGCTTTTTTAGCTTTTTCTATGATATTTTTTGCTGTAAGTATATTATCCACACCATCAATTTCTGTAATAACAACATTTATAGGCAATCTATCCATTTTACCTTTATACTTTACAGATAACTTGTAAAGTTTTGAACGGGCTTCTTTTAATAATTTTTTAGCTTCATCAACTTTTCCATTTACCAGTAGAGCTAAAGCCTGTTGAGTTAAATTTACAGATTGGATAGCTTCAAGTATAAGCTTACTTTCCTCAACATTTTTTAAAGCTTCTGCAGACCTATGCCCTGCAGACTTCATTAGTGTGTTAGTCTTGTCATTTTCTTGCGGAGTTGCAAACGCAGGGATAGATAGCAATCCAGCTGATACAACAATAGGAAGTAATGCTTTTTTTAATAGATTTTTTGTAAACATTTTCTCCACCTCTCAATCTAATAGTTAGTGATAACAAATATTAAATATTATTAGTGTAATATTGTCAAGTTATATGCATATATAAAACTAATGTTTATTTCAACATTTATCCAAAGCTTTGATTTTAACAGATTTAACTTTATGAATTTTTTAACTGGATAAGTTTATTGAAAAATCTAAAATATTCTTCAGCCTTTTTATCCACGGAAAAATTTTTAACATTTCTCAAAGATAACATTTTAAATTTTTCATACAATTTTTTATCAGACAATAGTTTTAAAATAGAATTTGATAAACCGTTTATATCTTTAGGAGGAACTAATACAGAACTATTTCCTAAAACCTCTAAATGACCACCTTCACTATTAAAGGCTATTACAGGTAAACCTAAAGTTTGGGCTTCCAAACCTACAATTGAAGAACCTTCTAATAGAGACGGTAAAACGAATAATTTTGAGTGTTTTATATATTTATATGGATTTGTTTTGTATCCTAACAGATAAACTGATTTTTCCAAATTTAGCTTTTTTATTTCTGCTTCTAATATTTTTCTTTGAGAACCATCTCCTATGATAACAAGCTTAGTATTTTTTCTTACCTCATTTACCTTTTTAAAAGCCCTAACTAAATAAACCTGTCCCTTTTCTATCTCTAATCTACCAACATTAATAATTACATCTTCTCTAAAAATATTTTTCTCTTCCTCAGTAATCGGTTCATCGGATAATCTTTTTACTCTATCTAAATCAATAAAATTTTGGATTACTTCTATTTTTTTATCATTAAGAAAAAAAGCCCTTTTTAAATCTTCCTTTACATAATTTGAAACAGCTACAATTTTATCTAGATTTGAGTACAATTTTTTTATTAACAGCCTGTACGGATATTTATACCAACTATTAGTTTTTTCATAATTGTCTATATAATGAACTGAACCGATAAAGGCTGTTTTATTATGCTTTGAAAAGTATTTCGCTAAGCTTAATATGATATTTTGAGTTAACATATAACTGAAAACTATATCAAATTTTTCCCTCTGAATTAAATCTTTTAGACCTAAAGCCTTTCCTATCTCACCTTTTCTCTTTAAATGATAAACAGGAAAATTTACCTCTAAATCGTTGTCCGATTTTTTACTTATTACAAATCTTAT
>CAZEUK010000254.1:0-1779 GCA_964514535.1 uncultured Aquificales bacterium | reverse complement strand
CTAAGTTTAGTTAGCTTAGTTAGCTTAAAGAGGAACAAACTATTCCAACGTATGGTTAACCCATTTGGAGAGGTTTGGAACTCTTAACATACCTCCCCTAAAATCTCGCTTTTTTTGGGTGTAGTAAAAGTTTTAACAACCTTGCCCGCCCTCTGGACACTTTGAATAAAACCCCTTGCTCCGTTAGTAGCAAGCTTTTAAAAGCTTTCTACAAACGCTTTTAAGATAGTTTAATTCTGTCAATACCTAAGAAAATTTGGAGTTTTCTTGTGAAATCTTTAAAAGCTTCGTAAGCAGGAATCCATATAAACTTGTTATAAAAATTCATCAATTTATTAAAAAGAATAAGTCATCCGACTATGCTAGTCCTTTAACCCATAGGGGAATTAATTTCATACCTCACCAAAGCGGATTCGGAAATCAGACTTATAACCCCAGAGTAAACAAAAAAAAATCAAACTTTTATGGAAAGTGCTTTTCTATCTAAATTTTCCCCATCTTTTAAGAAATTTTTTTCTTCCGATACCTTTCTTATAGTGTCAAAAATTTCTTGTCTTTTTTGATCCATTTCTGGTTCTATAAAAGTTAAAGCTGAACTATCTAAATATAAAAGCGTAAGTTGATATTCCTGAATACTTTCTAACTCTTGCGTTTGAAAAACATCTTCTCGCAAATTTTTAACTATATAAAGAGTTTTCATATTTGTATACCAAACCTCTGGAGTATTTAACCTTAAAGCGTAAGCAACAGCTTCACTAAAACCATCAGCAGCAAGGTTAAAATAGGAAACCATTCCAGTCTGAGGATTTTCAATTTTCAGTATTAAAGGAGGTTGGTTTGTAACACTACTAGGAACGATAGCGCAAAAATAACCTTTAACACAATTATTGTAGTGATTTTTTAAATATAAAGTAAAGCAATTTACAAAATGTGTAAAATCTATTTTACTAAGGGTAGTATCATTCCTATGAATAGGTTCCTTTTGAAGAAAAAAAAGGGCTAACTTTAAATCTCTTGAATAAGAAAAAGAGCAAGGAAAGCAGCAACTACAACTTGCTATCTTAGATATAAGAGAATCTATATCTATTAATCCATCTTTTTTTACTGCTCGGGAAAAATCTATTAATTTATCTTTGGAAAATTTTTCAGGCTCTTCATTAAATTCTTTACTATATGGAGACTTTATTTCTACTAAAAAAGAACTATCATTATTGTAATAGAAAATGTCTGGAAAAGAAATATATTTGCCAGCAAAATAAAAATATCCCTCTTTCAGATGTGTATTCCCAGAAATAGTTTCTACATTACCTTTTCCTTTAATTTCAGCCTTGATCAATTTAAGAATTTCGTTTTCGCCACCCATTTTTATACTCATTTTAACTTTCTTTAAAGAGGGATATCAACTTCAAGGATTAATAGAAATATTAAACTGCTGAATAATATAAATTAGGATGGATATTAAACTTATTGAAGAGCCTATTATTTATTTCCGATGTCCTGTTCAAAAAGGTAAAGCTTTATGTTGTAAAGGAACTTCTCTATCTTTAACTTTTTCTGAAGCAAAAAATTTTTATAGGATTTTACCTTTAATTCCTCAAATAGTTAACGTAGAGGAAGATAACCGTTATTACTATATATCTATTAATTTAATAGGTTTTATACCTTTAAATATCCCCTGTCCATTTCTCAATAAAAATAAATGTGCCATTTATTTAGATAGACCTTTTGTTTGTAGATGCTTTCCTAATAGTAGTCTTCCCTATTTAAGTGAATATTTTT
>CAZEUK010000253.1:0-1785 GCA_964514535.1 uncultured Aquificales bacterium | reverse complement strand
GATTTAAAGAATTTATAGATGAATTAAATGCAAATTACAAAAATAAAAATTTTTCATCATTGAACTTTGGTATATTTCTAATAAGCTTTGGGATAATAAAAAAATGGTTGGCTGACTATACATTTCAATACACATCAAACTTATTAAACAATCCTTTAGGTTATTCAGGGGAGCAGTTGTTTATATCTATATATTTATACACACTTTATATATTTTTAGATTTTTCAGGTTATACAGATTTAGCTAGGGGAACATCTCTTTTAATGGGAATTAATCTACCTGAAAACTTCAAATCTCCGTATCTGTCTAAAAATCTAAGGGAATTCTGGAGAAGATGGCATATAACTTTATACGAATGGATTAGAGATTATGTATATATAAAACTTCTAGGTGGAAATAGAAAAGGTAAGATTAGAACGTATATAAATATTTTAATTGCCTTCACATTAAGCGGTATGTGGCACGGCAATTATTTTAATTATATTATTTGGGGATTTTTCCACGGTATAGGAGTAATTGTAAGTAGGTATTATAAAGGAAAGTCTATATTAGAAATATTTATATGGTGGTTCGCAACTTTTAACATTGTGGCTCTACTATGGGTAATATTTGCAATTAACGACTTAAATAAAATATTTCTATTTTTCCAAAATATATTTACAAACTTTAACCTAAAGGGATTGTTGGCTTTTTATATCGGCAGATATGACTTAATAATAGTTATGATTGTTGGATACACTATAGCTTTTTTAGATAGTAAGGTTAAAGATATACTCCAGTTATTAGATGATGAGAAGATTTATATAACTTTTAATATATTGTTTTACACATTTGCATTAATACTGTTAAACAGTAAAGTCGCAGTTTCACCCTTTCTTTATGAAAAATTTTAAGATGTTTAATCTAAAAAGTTGATAATCTGATAAAACTCATTAAATAAAAGTTGATAGAAATGTATTATTTTTAAAAAATTAAATCTAGGGAGGTAAGGTTATGCCAAAAGTTAACACTTACACAGATATATCTCAAATTGATAAGGAAGCTAAAAAGGATTTTATAGACAGACATTCTCCATTTGTCTATGTTGAAGGTGAAGCTGTAAAAGGTGAAAAATTAAAAGTTAAAGTTAGAGTTGGGAACGAATACTCTCATCCAGACGATTTTGACCACTATATAGCTTACGTTCAATTATGGGATGGGGATACACTCTTAGGACAGGCAACTTTCACACCGGGAACTTTAGGAAACGAAAGAGGACAAGTGGAAGTTGATTTCTATATTGTACCTAAGAAAGACAAATTAAAACTAAACGCAATGAGCTACTGTACAAAACACGGTTTATGGCAAAGTGATTACGTAGAAGTAGAAGTTAAAGAACCTGTATCTGCATAAATAAACTAATACCCCCAATCGGGGGCTTTCTTAAAATCTTATTCTTATTATCTCTTCTATAAATCTTTTTTAATTCTTTTATAAAACGTTAATCTAATAAAATCTAATTCAGAAATTAACTTAAGTTGTTCTGTTTTAATAGACTAAAATGAAAGATAATTGTTAAATTTTTACAATATCTAAATAACGCTAATTTGTAAATTAACGCCAATCAGAAAATTAAGTTCAGTTAATCCACTCTAATTAGTCAAAACTAAAGATTTTGATTAAATAAATAGTTAGTTAAATTCAAAAAGCTATAAAATTATGTCCGCTTAAATAAGTGCTTTGACAACTTACAAACTTATGTTATTTACTCTCTAGAACTTTATTAATTTCTTTTAACAATTCCAA
>CAZEUK010000252.1:0-1796 GCA_964514535.1 uncultured Aquificales bacterium | reverse complement strand
AAGATGAAGTGGAAACACCTGTAGTTATGATTTCTACAGGTCCAGAGAGAACAGAGTTTGTAGAAATTTAACTCTATTCTCACTTTTCTTATAAATTTTAACCTTTCTCAGCTTCTTTAAATCTTTTAATAGCTTCAGGTAAAAATATAGAAAATATATATCCTAATTTGACTTTATTAGTGTTCACTAACAATTTCCATTGAAAAATATCTCCTACAATAACCAAATCTAAAGTTCCTTCTTGCAAATTTATAATGTAATAATCACCTAAGTTTGATAAATGGGAATTATTTACAGCTCTTCTTATTTTTTCTGTAATACTAGCAAATAAAGCTGTAGCTTTCTCATTACTGTTATATCCATCTACTACAGGTAGACCTTCAGATGAAAATATATCACTTGCTATTAACCCATCTCCCAACTCTTCTATAGCATAATTCACACAATTTTGTAAATTTTCTAAAACTTGTTTAGACATAACATTTCTCCTTATTCTGTTTTTTTATAGCTTAATAGGATACTTCTAATTGTAAAAATTTCAAGCATATAAGTTTAATTGAATATTATAATAGGAGATAGATTTTAAAAATTGAAAAAGGTTGAAATAAAAAAATCATTGCACAATTTTTTATCAGGTATATATTTAAATTAAGGAGGAGAGAGATGAAAAAGTTAATACTAACTACAATCTTAATATCTTTTGGATTATCTTTTGCCGGTCCTGCCGATAAGGTAATAATAAGAAACAGTCAAATAAAAAATGAAGCAGTTATAAAAAAATTAAAAGTTAAAGCAGCTGGGAAAAATCAAAAAATTAGTGTAGGTTCTTTCAAAATAAAAAAAGGAGCACGGATAGAAAATTCTAAAATTAAAAATAAAACAGTTATAAAAGATGCTAACATAGACATTCGTGGAAGTGGGCAAAATATTGATGTTGGTAATTTTGAAATATCCAAATAATTTAAGGAGGTATGTAAAGATGAAAAGAATAATATATTTAGCTACTGCAACAGCATTTATTACTACTTTGGCTTTTGCAGGTCCTGCAGATAAAATTATAGAAGTTAAAAAGGGAGGAGGTCATAGTTCCTATAGTACTGTTGTGGAGAATAGTAAAATAAAAAATAAATCAAATATCTCTGGAAGCCAGTTAACAAACATAGGTATTAATCAAAAAAATGTTATTCATTCCATTAAAATAAGAAAAGGTTCTAAAATAAAAAATACAACTATTCATAACAAAGCTAAAATGTCTGGTACTAAAGTTACTAACATAGGTATCGGTCAGGATAATAATATAGGTAGCGTAGATATTGGTGATACTGAAACTAAATAATTTTATTTTTATAAAAATTTTTGAGGGAGGTATTTAAGATGAAAAAGTTAGTTTTAGGTATTTTAACTGTAGGTTTTGCAACAACAATGGCTTTAGCTGGTCCTGCTGACAAGGCTTCAACAGTTATTGAAAAAACTAAAATCTCAAACAAATCAGAAGTAACAGGTTCTAAAATCACTAACGTTGGTATTGACCAGAAAAACGCTATTAACTCCATCAAAATTAGAAAGGGAGTTAAAATTAAAAACTCCAAAATTGAAAACAAAGCTAAAATGTCTGGAAGTAAAGTTACTAACGTAGGTATTGGTCAGGACAACAGCATAGGAACTGTTGATATAGGTGATACAGCTACTCCTAGGGCTACAAGTGGTCATATTAGATACGAAGAAAGAAGATAAAATTTAACTTCTTCTTTCTCCTTTTAATTTAAAAAGGAGATAGATATGAAAGATCTAATCAA
>CAZEUK010000251.1:0-1808 GCA_964514535.1 uncultured Aquificales bacterium | reverse complement strand
TAATTATCACTTTTATTAGCATACTCTTCTAATACTTCTCTTTCTTTTTCTAAATCTCTGTTAACTGCTTTACCAAAATCAAACTTTTCAGGATATCTTGTAGATAGCTTATTGATATTAATAGCAAGAATCTCTTGCACAGGTTTTCCATCTACATATGTGCTATTAAATTCAGCTATAGCATCGTATAAGATCCAGGCTATTTGTAAAATATATTTTTCTGCTAACTCTTTATCAAATGGTTTCTTATAGAACATAGATGCTTTTATAGCTGATAAGATAGGTTCTGTTAAATCACCTGGATCTTCAAACTCTTTAACTTTTTTAGTTTTTTCTAATCTTTCAAAGAGTATACTATCCATATCATCTACTAAACCTAACTCATCAGAAGCAATAGCTAAAAACCAAGCTATATCACCTAGCTCTTCAGTATAGTTAACAAAATCTTCTTTGTTAAATGCAATATTAGCTTCAGCTATTTCAGTTTCAATACCTAAAACAGCATGAACAATTCTGTGCGATAATCCAATATCTTTTTCAACTTCTTCTTTTAAAGGACTATAATTAGATTCTGTTCTTAATGCTAATTTCACATATTCCTGAAATGATTTAATCTCTTTTAATTTTTCCATATTTTATCCTTTAGTTTAATTTAGTTTCTGGTACTTTAACAACAACCCAATCTTCTGCTTGAATATCTGCTTGACTAGCTAACCAACCAGGTTGAACAGTTCCTTGTGCTGTATACATATCAATATGTCCATCAATTTTAATTTTACCTCTTAACCCTGCTCTCCAATATGGTGTATGCGGAGCAATTTCAACTTCTCTACCAGGAACATACACTAACCACATTCCTTTTCCATTCCAACCTACTCTGGCTACTATAATACCCATTTTCAATAACTCAACTGCTTCTCCAAATGTAAAATAATCATCTTTTAAACTTTTATAATTGTGTTTTTTAGGATTTAAGACAAACCAACAATCAGGAGTATCATCTGGTATATTATTAGGTTCAGGTAGCATACCTAATTTTTTCAATACTTTAGGAAAATCTTCAAGTGTAGAAGTAATAATACCTACAACTTGATCTTTATCTTCTAAAGATTCTATAACCTCTTTATCCTTTTTACTAACGCTAATAAAATCGTATTTATTAACTAATTCTAACAACTCATTTCCTGTTACCTCTACAGCTCTTACTAATTGTCCATTTCTGTAAAAAACTTTTCTTTCCATCTTTCATCCTTTTAGTTTAATTTTTGCTCATTTTAATAAACAACTAAGTTTTTAGCATGTTATTATTTTACTTCAACACTTTCATATCTTTCTTCAAATTCTTTTTTAGATAACCAAAAATAATCATAATTATTGTAGGCAACTAAGTATCCATCTTCTTCAAACTTCTTATTCATAACTGTTCTGACAAAACCTAAATTAACTGCTTGCTTATATTTCATAGGTTTAGCTTTAACTGTGTATTTTGCTCTATACTCCTTCATACTTTAGTCCTTGATATTTCAAATACTACTCCATCATTTTCTAAGTTACTTAAAATATATTGTATTATATCTTGTACCCCATAAAATGTTTTATTCGGAGAATGATAAGCAAATTCATCATCACCTGGTAGCTTAAATTTAACTAGAATTTGAAATGGTCTTTCATGAACTTGGAAGTTATCTAAAAACTTTATTCTACATTTCTTACCATCTTTATTATAGTATTTATAATACCCGTATTTTCTCTTATACTTCATTTTTACCTCCTTCTATAATTTATTCTAAGAATAAACTGTATTTAAC
>CAZEUK010000250.1:0-1808 GCA_964514535.1 uncultured Aquificales bacterium | reverse complement strand
TTATAACAACATCTCCAACAGATATCCCGTATACTTTACTTTTGTAATGTATTTCTTTTGCAAATACAGATAAACTTAGTAGAAATATGCCTAAAAGAATAAAAAATTTTTTTCTAAACATTACAACCTCAAAAATTTTAATTTCTTAAATCTATATAATATAAACTTATTTTAGCTATGCAATTTTTTAAATTTCTTCATATTCTATATACTAACTTGCTTAAATTTTGTTAACTCTATATAATACTTAACCAAACAAAAAAATAAAAAAGGATAGAAGAATGACTGTAAGAAAAAGGCCTCAGGAAACATTTTTAAATACAGTTAGAAAGGAAAAGATAAAAGTTAACGTCTATCTAATCAACGGTATAAAATTGGAAGGGAAGATAAAATATTATGACCAATTTACAATTTTATTAAAGGATGGTATTAGAGAAATATTAGTTTATAAACACGCGATAGCTACTATAGTAGCTAAAAAACCTGTTGATATAGTTTTAGACGTTTAATTAAGAATTTGAAGAAGGTATTAAAAATACATAATCATCTTTATCCAAAACGAAATTATCTTCAGGATTTATTATTATCTCCCCTTTTCTCTCTATTCCTATAGGTAGATGGTTATACTTTCTAGCTAAAGCTATAAGCTCACCGAAAGTTTTTATGTCTTTAAAGCCTGAAACTTTAATCTTTATTAATCCTCTCTCATTATCCATAAATGAGTTTAAAAATGATGCTAAACCGGGGTTCAGTATGCTTGCAAATAAAATCTTTCCTAAAATCTGACCGTGTATTATAACCTCTTGGATATTAATTCTCTTTTTAAATATATCAGCATCTTCATCTAAAAGTATTTCTACATACAGGTTAGCCTTAGGATTTAAAGTCCTTATAAGCATGGATGCTAAAGCAGTTCTCGCATCAACATTCCTCTCAGACAGGCCTTCTTCCCTCTCAGCAACTATAACGATATGTTCTGCCTTATCAACACCAACATCCAAAAGGATGTTTTCCTGTATAAAATCTCCCCTCTTATAAATGATACTCTTAGGAAGGTCTATACCTAGCTGATTTTTATGTAAATTTGTTATTACTACTACAGGTTTTTCAGTATATAGCTTTGTCTTTATTATCTGTTCTACAATCTCCTCTGCAGTTTCATTCCAGCCACATATAATAATATGGTTTTCCAAATTAGGCATTTTTAAACTCCCTTCATTTAATGACATTAATCTACTGACTAAAGACGCAGAAAATAAACCAGTTAAAGCCGATACTAAAATAATACCACCACCAATCATTATAGCGGTTATAAATTTAGCTTCCTTTGATATAGGGTATAAATCTCCATATCCTACGGTAGATATTGTTATTACTCCCCAGTATAAAGCATCACCTATTGAATGGAATGGACTATTACCTTTGTTATACTCAACTATATAGACTATCATTGAAAAGCTAACAACCCATATAACAAGTGTTGCCAATATAAAAAGGAATAAAAAAGAGTGTTCCTTAAATGCATAGAAAAGGCTTTTTAAACCTGTTGAGTATCTAATTAGTTTTAATAATCTTAAAGCCTGTAGTAAACGGAAAGTTCTTAAAGGCCTAATTATAGGCATTATCGCCAATAGGTCAATTATGGCGTATTTGGTTTTCATCCATCTTAATTTAGGTGTTATAGCATCTTTAAGAGCAACTAAAATCCTTTTTAAAAATGGTAAATCACTGTTTTCTACAAAACTGTCTTCAAAATCGTCTTTAAAATCTGATATAACCCAAAGCCTTAACATATACTCAAATGTAAA
>CAZEUK010000249.1:0-1855 GCA_964514535.1 uncultured Aquificales bacterium | reverse complement strand
ATGCTATTAATAAAGCCAATGGTTTCAAATCTATATGTAACTGTTTTGCCAAACTTACAGCAATTGGGAAGGTTATAGCAGCAGCAGCCAAATTAGTAACAAATTCAGTAAGTAAAAATATTACTAAATATAAAGAGGTTAATACCCCTATCGTTCCTAAAATCTTTGAAATAGAAACAATAAAAGAAGCTATATAATTTGCTAAACCAGTATTAATCATAGCTTTTCCTAAGGCTAACGATAATGAGGCGGTAAAAATTAAGTTAAGATCTATGTTTTTCTTTATTTCCGAAAAGGAAATAATTTTTAAAGCTATTAATATGAAAATATAAATTAGCAATCCTTTAAATAGGGAAATTACTTGAAAAGAAGACAAAAGAATTATTATTAAGAAGATAGCGAACAAAATTAAACCTTTTTTGAAAGGATATTTATAAACATTTCCAACAGTGTTCAAAATATAAAGATCGTTTAAATCCGTCAGTTTTTTATAAAAATCTTTTCCAACCCAAAGAAGTAACAAATCTCCAGGTTTCAATGTAATAGTTCCTATTTTCCCTTTTAGAATTTCTCCTCTTCTATGAACTCCTATAACGGCAGCATCGTATTTGGCACGGAAGTTAATTTCTTTAATACTTTTCCCTATTAAAGGAGAGTTATAAGGTATTACAGCTTCTACTATATCCAAAGTTTGGAAAGGTAAAATACAAGCTTTCGGAAGTTCTAAGCCTAGGTTCATATTAAGAAGGTCGTTTATAGCCTTGGTATTCCCAACAAATATTAAAATGTCATTTTTGAATATAGTTTCCTCAGGACTTACTGGTCTTATTACTTCTTCTCCTCTTATTATTTCCGCTAAAAATAAACCCTTTAAATTCCTTAAACCTGCTTCTTTAACACTTTTTCCTATTAAAGGTGAATTTTCCGAAACATAAGTTTCAACTAGATAATTTTTTACCTGTTTGAGAAAATCTTTTACAGGTTCTTCTCTATCAGGTAACAGTTTATAACCGAAAAAATAAAAGTATAAAATCACAGATATTGCTAACGGTATCCCTATTGGAGTGAAATCCAGCAATTTTAAACTACTTCCATTGTATTGTTCATACAAAGCTGCTACTAGAAGGTTTGTGGAAGTTCCTATAAGGGTAATAGTTCCTCCAACAATAGCGGCATAAGATAATGGTATTAGGATTTTTGACAAAGAAATGCCATTTCTTTTAGCCCAATCGGAAACATAAGGAATTAATAAAGCTACAATGGGTGTATTATTTAAAACAGAGGAAAATAAGGAAACTAAAATTGTTAATTTTAATAGAAAATTCCTATAAGATATTTGAGACCCTAAAATTTTTGAAAATATTATTGGTAATACTTTTAACTTTTGTATTGCATATGAAATAATTAACAAAAGAACAATAGTTGCTATCTGAATATTTGAAAACCCTTCTAATGCTTCTTGTGGAGTTAGGATATTAAACAGGACTAATACGGAAACCGCAAAGAAAAAAACAGCTGGAGGTGTAAAAATTTCTTTAATTAAGAGAACAACAATTAATAATAAGGTAAACAATAAAAGTAATGCTTCAAAGGGCATAAGGATTAAATGCTATAAAAGGAGGATTTTTTAATATCTCTTTGTTATACCCTAGTTCAGAATTCGTTAAAAAATTATCTAGATTTTTATCTGCGATTACTAGTTTACCGCCTGCAAAATTTAGAATAGCATGAGCAGCTGCGGTATCCCATTCCATAGTAGGGGCAAAGCGGGGATATATATCGGCTTTTCCTTCCGCGATATAACAAATTTTTAGTGAAGATCCTATGCTAATTTTTTCTATACCTTTACTGGTTT
>CAZEUK010000248.1:0-1866 GCA_964514535.1 uncultured Aquificales bacterium | reverse complement strand
AGGTTTAAAGTATCTATTATCTTTTTATTCTCCTCCAATTTATCCTGATACTTAATGTTTTGGATGTAAATCTCTTCAATCTCCTCTCTTATCTTTTTTAATTCTTTTTCTTTTTTATCAATTAAACCTTTTAATTTGAAAAATCCTGCTAAACCAGCAAAAATAAGCGGAATAAACAATATATCTGTAAAGTTAGATATATATAGAGAAACTGTTATAGGTATAATGGCAAATAGAGAGAATATAAAAATATCTTTTTTACTGTCAATAAAATCTGCGATTAATGGAATTATAAAAACAGATAGATAATGGAAACCTGTTAAATATATAATTAAAGATATGAAGAGCATATCTATTCCTAAAAATAAAAACTTAATCCAAGTTCTATTTTCTGCTTCAATTACTATGATATACAAAACTAAATAAGCTAACGACATTAGTATTAAAGGAATTCCATAATCTATATTTGTAAAATAGACAGTTAGTATAGTTCCTAAAACTATAAAAAATCTAACCAAAACGGAATAGTTTAGTTTAATCATCTAAGCTTATCTCATTGTAAAGATTTTTTATAATATCAAATATATTCTCCGACATATCAAGTATAAACTTATCTACTACGAAATTTTTATCAAGTTTGTATAAATTTATGTTAGGTTGTGAATTAAACCATATTATAGGATAATTTTCAGGTAAATTTACTAACTCATCTGATACTGCAGGAAGTATAAATTTTTTCTTTTTATTAAAAATGTTAATTATTCTTTTATAACGAATTTTATCCAAAATATACCTGTCAGTTTTTATTATTAGCTTTTCATTACCTAAACCACTATTTTCTATGTTATAGATAGCTATAACTTCTTCCAATCTGTTTATATGTTCTTTAAATGATATATAGTCTGTGTATTTAAAATCTGTTGCTAAAAATCTAAGCCTGTATATATCAGATTGAAAATTTTCAAATCTTTTTAGCATATATTTAAAAAGTTTAAAACTTCCGTAAAAATCTAGACTGTTGTAATCTTGAAAACGACTGTCAAATGGAAAGAGAATAATGATAAAATTACCACCTAATCCAAAATCTATAAAAATATTTTTTGATTTGTACTTTTTTGTTTCAATATTTAGGTTAATCTCAACTTTTTTAACATTATCTAAAAAACTGTAAATGTTTAAGATTGGAAAATCTGTAGAATAAACCTTTCTACCAAAATCAGCATTTGTTATAACTGCCTTAGGCTTTATCTTAAAAAGATATTTTAAATATATATGTTTCTCTATTTCTTTAATATAAAGGATTTTATCTTTTAAAAATTCAGCAGATAAAAGTATATCCCCTCTTAAGTTTTCTATATGAACTAATTCTCCAGATAGTCTATTTTCTCCGTTATATCCTAAAGAAAGTGGAAGGGCTTTAAGCCTTCCACCATTCTGCAATTTTATTTCACAACTTTTTATTAAACTATCTTCTAAATATATATTTTCCTTTTTTACATTTTTAAACTCAGCTTTTAACTCTTTATATATTCTATCTGCAACTTTCATCTAACGTTAAATTTCCATAACCCAATGTTTATACTTAGGTATTTTACCCCTTACTGCATCAAAATATACATCCTGTATTTTTCTTGTTATACTTCCAACCTTACCATCACCGACTTTAACATGGTCAACTTCTATCACAGGCGATATTTGAGCTCCAGTACCACAGAAAAATATTTCGTCTGCAACGTATAGCTCTGTTCTTGCTATCTGTCTCTCAATAACTTCAAAACCTAAATCCTCAGCAATAGTTTTAACTGCATTTCTAGTTATACCTTCCAGTATGTCATCTGAAACAGGTGGAGTTATCAGCTTGCCATC
>CAZEUK010000247.1:0-1869 GCA_964514535.1 uncultured Aquificales bacterium | reverse complement strand
ACCTTCTTTTAGACTCTTAGCTAAAAGTGCCAATACTTCTTTATCTTTTTTTAATATCAAAGGCACGTATTTTAAAATTTTTCTACTTGAACCCAAAGCTTTAATTGTTATCTCTTTATCTAGCTTTAATTTGTTGCTAATAAACTGATAAATCAAAGGGTATTCTACAATCAATGAATCAATAAACGCTCTATCTTCTTTTAAACTTTTAGCAACATGTCTAAAAGCAGATGCTTCTACAGCTATAACTTGACGAATGAATTCTTTATCTTCTTTAAATTTAGGTGATACTAACCCTAAAAAGCTAGGTTCTTTCATAACTACTGTATCTACAATTTCTTTATCTTTATAAAATTTTTTATCAATTGTATTCATATTATAAATATAAGACTGTACAGCCAATAGAGCAACATCTCTATCACTTTTTAAGGACTTATCTACATATTTAAATGCATCACCACTATTGGATAATGCTTTTAATGCCACTTCTTTATCTATTTTTAATTCTTTACTTGCATACTCCAAGGATTCACCTCTATTCCCTACAGCTAAAAGTACGATTTCCTTATCACACTTAAATACGTCACTTATCTGTTTAAGCTGAAAAGTTTTTGATTTTGCTGCTTTTAAAACTACGTCTCTATCTTCTTGTAAATTTTTATCTATTCGAGGGAAAAGTTTATAGACTGAAGCATTTTTTAACGCTTCTAAAACAATTGTTTTATCTTTTAAATATTTCTTGTCTAATGAGGTAATACAGTTCCCATTTATTCCAACAATTTTTAATGCTAAGACTTTATCTTCTTTTAATTTTTTATTTATATGCTCCAATAAAGTACAATTAGACTGAACAGCTTTAATAATAAAAGCTTTATTGTTTAAAAGTTTAGGGTCGATTTTAGAAACAAATGATGAACTATAATCTAAAGCTTTCAGAACTAATTCCTTATCCTTGAAATAAGACTTATGGGCATACCTAAAACTAGCCTTTTTATTGTTAATTGCTTTTATTATTAATTCTTTATCTTGTTTCAATTCAAAAGATGCATATTGTAACAACATACCATCATGTGATACTGCCCATAGCATTAGCTCTTTGTCCTTATATAAAGTTCTATCAACATGAGAGAGAAACAAAAGTTTCTTTTTTAACAATGGTAAAATTAATGATTTGTCTTTCTTGAAATCTTCATCTAATGCCTTATAAATTTTTAAACCTTCATGATAGTTATATAAGTTTTGTTGTTCTAATGCAAAAGAAATTAACGCTCTATCATGCTTCAATCTATCTGATAATAAATGAAAAAGATTACCTGCATATCTATGTTTAAATGTAAAAACTGCCATGTCTCTATCATCCTTTAACTCTTTACTTGCATAGCTAAAAGCATTAACATCTTTATCCATTAGCTTTTGTATGAACTCCTTATTATTTTTTAAACGCTTACTTGCATAATTCAAAATAGACATACCAGCAAAATCAAAAGCTTTTTCTATGAATTCCATATCATCTTTAAATGTTTTATCTAAATATCTAAAATTTGAGCTATCTGCTTTCAAGGCAACAAGGACTACTTTCCTATCATTTTTTAATGATTCATGAACATACTGAAACTCTGAAGGATTTTTTTCAATGATTCTTAAGACAAGTTTTTTATCTTTTTTTAATTCTACAGATACATTTTTTAATGTCTGAGGAGGTATAGGGCTGCAACCCATTATCCAAAATAAACCTAAACACAATATACTTATTTTCATTTAACTCTCTCCCAAACAACCCTAGGAATTCGCTTCTCTTTCCCCTTAGCTTTCATCTGCTTCACATAAATCTCATACATTTTTTTCGCCTCCTTTTTACGTTTAAGTTTC
>CAZEUK010000246.1:0-1885 GCA_964514535.1 uncultured Aquificales bacterium | reverse complement strand
TACTGCCATTTTTCGTTTGTTGTCCTTTTGTAGCAGTGGGTTATTGAACGGTAAGATGCCAGTTTATAGCCTATCTCATCGCTTTTGTCCTCTGGCACTTTCCAGACAGTCATACCGTTAGCCTTAAAACCTGCTTTTCTATGGTAAAGAATGGCGGAAAATCTTCTCATAATTCCTTTTTCTTTATAAGAGATTAGTTTTTTTATTAAATCTTCCTGCTCCATTCCTAATTTATCTGCATATATTTTGAAAGGCTCTTCAACGATAGGAATATCGTTTTGAGTTAACTTTATTATTTCTTTATCTTTTTCCGTTAAGACTATATTATTTCGTCCATTCTCATTCTTTCTTATTACTTCTTTTTCTTTCAGATTATCAAAATCAAGTTTTACACCGATTTTATAGAGTTTTACAGTTTTAAGAATGACGAAATCGTTTGTATTGGTTATTTTAGCTAACAGGCTAACTGTCCTTTCCAGTCCCAATCTACTGTCAGGTGGAACGGCAATTGTAAACCATAGATTAAATGAATTATTCCTCTCGTAGTTGTGGCTTACTCCCGGGTGGCTATTTATAATCTCCGCCACACTCTCTATATCATTTTTTACTTTAAAGGCAACGAGGGCAGTATCGTATCCTAAAGATTTTGTATCATAGATAGGTGAAATCTGTCTGATTATTTTTTCTTCCTTTAGCTTTTTTATTAGAGATAAAACTTCTCCTTCTGATAAATCTAACTTTTCGCCTAAAGTCTTAAAAGGTCTTTTTTCTAAATTTATCCCTTCCTGCAGTAATTTTAATAATTGTTTTTCTTTCTCTGATAGTCCAATCATAACTTTATCTCTCCTAACGCTTCTTCAAACCAACTTATCTTGTTCCTTAGCTTAACAACATCACCGATTAAAAATATTGCAGGTGGATAGACCTTTACTTTTCCCTCAGCAACTTCCCCTAACGTTGCCTCTATTTCTTTTTGTTCTTTTGTTGTTCCTTTCTCTATAAAAATAATCGGTGTTTCTGGAGATTTCCCAGCATTTATAAGATTTTTAGCTATCTTTTCCCTGTTTGACACTCCCATTAAAAATATTATCGTGTCTATTTTTGATATTGCGTTCCAATCTATATTTGGAAACTGTCCCTTTGAACCGTGTCCCGTTATAACGACAAATGAGGAAGACACTCCCCTATGTGTTATAGGTACTCCTGCGTAAAGTGGTACAGATATTGCAGATGTTATACCGGGTATTATTTCGTAAGGTATTCCTTTTTCTTTTAAAAATAGGGCTTCCTCTCCTCCTCTCCCAAAAACAAAAGGGTCTCCACCTTTAAGTCTAACTACAGTATTATTATTTTTTGCAAATTCATAAAGTAAAAAATTTATCTTATCCTGCTCAAGTATATGTTTTCCGTCTTCCTTACCAACGTATATTAACTCACACTCAGGCTTGGCATATAGAAGAATTTCAGGGTTTATTAATCTGTCATAGAGGATAACATCTGCCTTTTTTATAACTTTTAAGGCTTTTAATGTTAAAAGTTCTGGGTCACCGGGCCCAGCCCCAACAATATAAACTTTTCCCATTTTTTACTCCCTAACGATAAAAATACCTGAAGGTGTAGGTACTGTAATTTCTTTTATTAATTTCCAATTATCTGTGTTAAAAATTTTCAATTCATTGTCAAAATATGAGGATAGGTAAAGCCTTTTTCCATCCTTTGAAAATCTCATATGCATAACTCTCTTTCCGGCAGTAAATGTTTTAATTACTTTAAAATTTTTTAAATCTATAACTGATAAAAGGTTGTCCTTATCTCCGCTAAAGTTTACAGCTGCTACATTTTTTAAAGGGGATACTGATATAAAAACAGGAAGTCCAACAAGGTC
>CAZEUK010000245.1:0-1957 GCA_964514535.1 uncultured Aquificales bacterium | reverse complement strand
GTGATGAGATAGGTAAAGGTTTAACTCATAGACATTTTGACAATCTCATAAGTTCCCCAGAAGGGGTTTTAGTGGGTGTTGGTAATGGACTTTTGGGAGCAGCTGCTTTAAAAGGTTTGAGTGATTTTCTTAGAAAGAATTATTCGAAATTTTATACTACTCTTGAAAGAATTAACTTAGACCAAAAGGTAGGTAGAGCTTTAGGTTTAACAACTCTCTTTCCAGAGGCTCGGGGAGAACATCTAAAAGAGTTAAGAGCTTTGAGAGATACACTTAAGAAGGAACTCTTTACAAGAGACGAACTAAATACCTTAACCGAGTTATCTAAACAAGCAAGAAATGGGGATACCCAAGCGGCTAAGGAATATCTTAAGATGTGGGAAAACAAGCTTTCAGAGCTTAAAAAAACTAATCCAGAGAAATTTAACCAAATAGCGGAAAGAGTTTCAGAACTTATAGACTTAAGGTCTACAGATGCACTAACTAAATTAATTGAAAAGCAAGGTGTTCATGAGGTTAGGGATACCGCTAAGGAAGTTCTAAAAGGAATGAAAACTATTAAGGAAGAGGGCAAATTACTAAAACTTCTCAAATTTGGTGGTAAAGCAGTAGGTGCCTTAGAAGTTGCAAACTTAGCTGTGGACGCTCCTTCGAGGTTAACTGCTAATGATGATATAGCTTATCTTTTTAACAATCCCAATTCAAATAAAGCTATTATGTGGCAAGCCATAAATGTTTCAGATTGGCTTTTGGGTTATACTTACTTAATTGGAAATAGCGTTTATCCCGATGTAACAGAACAAGATATTAACCTTTACTATGCTGGGTACCTTTTAACGGCTGGTGATACACCCATAGCAAAAGCCCTTTTAGAGAATATGCCTAATTCCTTAATCGAAAAATCGTTAAGCACCTATTTAGGAACTCTGAATACACAAAAGGTAGCTGTTATACAAACTAAAAATGGAGAATATTTACCTATTTATATAGATAAAGAAGGTTATGTTTATAACCTAAAAAGTATCCAAGAAGCTGGTTTTAAAATAGATAATCCCAATGAAGTTCCCCTTGGAGCTATTCAATATAGAATTGGCTATTACCAAGATGGGCAATTACATTTATACGATTTTGATGAATTGAAGGGGGAAAACCTCGAGAAAATACCTGAAACTATCAGAAATACTGTTGACCTAACTAACTTTAGGGACTTAGAAAGAAAACGAGCTTTTAATTTCAAGAATCAAGACTTAAATCAATAGTTTTTTTCTTTCTCTTTTTAATTTATTATAGTTCAATATGTTATTTACTGACGGAACTTGGATTAAAGAAGCCTTTCAAAATCAAGAAAGTATTTCACTTGGAGGATATATTAAAATTTTAGCCCTAAATTTATTAATTTTGTCTTTAATTCTTTCTATAAAGAGATTATCAAAATGGTTTAAGAGTATGTTAACCTTAACTTTTTTGGGTATTGAAGTATTATTATTCGCCTTAGGTCATAAGGAAAAAGTACTCCTATTATGGGATAAATATAATATATACATCCTGCTAATTCTCGGTTTATTAATAGGTTTTGTATTGATTCACTTCTATCAAAAGGCGGAAGAGGAAAAAGAAAAGCGGGAACTTGAAGAGTTAAAGCAACTCATAAAGGAAGCCTCTAAGAATCCAGAAGTTGTAGATAAGGTAGCGGATAAGGTAATTGAAAAGGCTTACAAAAAGGGTTATAAGAAAGGTTACGATAAAGGATATTCTAAAGGTCGCTTCTCCGGTTTTAGCAGGGGTATGGGGTCTTGTTCCTAGATTAAAGTTTAAAAAATTCGTTATCCATTTCGAGATTTTCTTTTGCGAAGGGATTTTCTTTATATTTTCCAAAATTTGTTTTAATTTTTTATACTTTTCTTTTGAGCATGTCAACTTAGCCGATTAAAAAGGATAAGACGAAAGGTAAAAAAGG
>CAZEUK010000244.1:0-1960 GCA_964514535.1 uncultured Aquificales bacterium | reverse complement strand
CAGTTATTGGATATACCTTTTCAAGCTCTTCCAAATCACAGCGGTAAAAATAAAGATTTTCAAAATTTTTCAAATCGTCAGGTAGATGCCTACTTAAAGCTATAACTTTATTTCCCTTTTCTAAATAATATTTAGCTAAAGCCTTACCTAAACCTGAACCTATTCCTGTAATAAAGACCGTTTCTGTTTTATTATCCATAGCTGAAAAAACAACTCCGTTAGATATGTTTATAAAACAAAATTTTAAAATAAAAGGTTATAAAAAAAAATTATTCAAAAAACTTTTTATAATCATCCAATTCGTTATCTGTTTTATCTTTTGAATTGTTTAGAGATTTGTTTGGGATAACTCCTTTATTTAATTTTTTATACAGATGTAATTTTTTAACCAATTTCATATGCTCTTCAGTTATCTTAGCTATATCGTCAGGTTTGTTTATTATGTATGGCGTTATGAATATAAAAAGATTAGTCTTATCTGAACTTTCACTTCTATACTTAAACAGATTTCCTATAACTGGAATTTGAGATAAAAGGGGTACACCTTCCATAGATTTTACAGTTTTTTTAGAGACTAAACCACCTAAAACTATAGTTTTACCGTTTTCTACAGTTATTACAGTGTCCAGCTGTCTTTTTGAAGTTTTAGGAACTATATAACTTAGATTTCCAACCTGTGCATTTTCAAAGCCTATAACGTCGTTAACTTCCTGATGTAGCTCTATTATTATATTATTCCCTGATATGTGTGGTTTAGTTTTCATAATTAAACCAACTTCTTTATAATCGTAATTTATTATTGGATTTCCGTTAACGTCATACTTTATGCTTGTTGCAAATGGAACAACTTGAGAAACATTTATCTGTGCCTCCGAGTTGTCTAAAACTAATATCTTTGGTGATGAAACAACATTAAAACCTGAACCTTTCTCTAAAAGTGAGAATAAAAATAATAAATCTGGGAATAAGACTGTATTACCGTTAATATTTACATTAACACCACTTGAAGACACTCCACCTGCAACAAAATTTGCAGAACCAGTTAAAGAGAAAAAGTTATCTCTAGATATACCACCTCTAAAGGCCGCTCCACCATTACTTCCGAAAATTTGCCACCTTATACCTATCTCCCTTAAAGCACTTTGGGAAACCTCAGCAATTAGAACTGTTATTAATATCTGCTTCTTTTCCTTATCTAACTTTTCAACAAGATTTTTTACCGCCTCATACTCTACCTTATTACCAAAGACTACCAGCGAGTTTGAACTGTCATCTGATACTACTGTAAGCTTACCTAATGAGCTAACAGGTAGATTTTTACCTTTAGTTAATATCTTTGCATTTTTCAATAAACTGTTTACAACTTTAGCTATATCTTTTGACTTACTGTTTTTTATTTTAATTATCCAAAACTTCCTTAAGTAAATATCATCTGGAGAACTGTCTAACTCGTTAACAATTTTATCTATTTTTTCAATTATAGTTTGGTTAGCCTTTATAAGAACTGTGTTTAAACTGTTAAGTGGATAAATCTTAAAACTGTTTCTATAGTCTATAAGGATATTTCTTAAAGCAGAGGTTAATTCCTTTGCATTTATATATTTCAATTTATATATTTTTATCTCAGACTGGCTATCAATACTATCTATAAAGTTAAGTATATTTTTAATTGTTTTTATATTATCCTCAGTATCGGTAATAACGACCACATTCGCAGGGTAGTAAGGTGCTATAACTCCCCGTCTTTTTAGTCTAACCAGTATTCTGTAAACATCAGAAAGTTTTGCATTCTTAAGACGGTAAACGTAGGTCATTAATCTTGTAGAGTTTCCAACGGGTTTGTTTAACGGCGGAACAATATCCCTTACCTCTTTATTAGACACAATTTCAACATAGTTTCCTTTATCAATAACGTTATAATTTCTAGCTTTAAGTATGGCTGTATATATATCCCAAGCCT
>CAZEUK010000243.1:0-1967 GCA_964514535.1 uncultured Aquificales bacterium | reverse complement strand
AATATCTCCACTTTCTATATATCTTTTTATTTTTAAAACTTTGTTAATAAACTCTCCCTTTGAAAGATTAATTTTTATATCCTTTACAATAGATTTTATATTTGGACGAATAAATTTTTCGTAAAAAGTATAATTTTTAAAAAAAAGTATATATATATCAGGTAGGTTTATATCCTTTTTTTTAGGAAAACTTCTGTCTAAGACAATAGATTTTCCATAGTTATAGGATATATATCCTAAACCGTAAAGTTTATATTTTTTTATAATTTTTTCTATTAAATTGAAAGGGTTGATACTACCTAAATCCCTACCGTTAAAATAAGTCCTTTTATTCCTATACTCAACTACAAAAATAGGCTTATAAAATATATATAGTCCTTCTCTATTGAACCATCCATCTCTTTCAGAGTATAGATAAACTTTTTCCATTTAATTATTTTTCTTTTCTTTCTTAAAGAATAAATTTATTATCTCAGAATTTAAAGAATTTTTTGCATAATCTATAACAGTATAACCATCTTTATCTTTTATATATGGATTAGCTTTATATTGGAGTAAAAGCTCTGCAATGCTAGGTTCTTCCCATATAACAGCATAGTGTAGAGGGGTTCTTCCATTTATATCCTGTATATTAGGGTCTGCCCCGTTATCCAACAGATATTTAACTATCTGATAATTTTTCCAAAATACTGCAAGATGTAAAGGAGTTTTTAGATTAAATGCTTTAACATTTACATTAGCACCTTTTTTTACTAAAATCCTAACCGCTTTCAAATTACCTGAGTTTACAGCGAAATGTAGAGGTGTAAAACCTTTGTTATCTCTAGCCTCCAAATATGCACCGTTATTTATAAGAATTTTCATTATTTTTACATGGGCTTTTAAAGACGCAAAATGTAATGGAGTTAAACCTCTATCGGATTTTGCGTTAACATTAGCACCTTTTGAAATTAAAAACTTTACTATCTCTTTATAACCCTTATAACTTGCTATATGTAGTGGAGTTAAACCTTTGATAGTGCTTATATTAGGATTTATATCGTATTTATCCATTAACTTTTTTACTTCTTCTAAATCGTTTATCTTTACAGCGAGGATGAATTTGTTCACCGGTTTACTAATATCCATCAACAACAAACCTAGTACATAATTTCTTTTGGCTTTATCTTTTATGTTTTTAGCATAATCTAACGGTGTTAATCCATAATTGTTTTTAGAGTAAGGGTCTGCACCGTAAAATTTTAATAACTCAATAATATCTATATAAAGATTTTTAACAGCATAATGTAAAGGAGTATTTCCTTCAGCATCAGGAAAGTCAGGATGAGCACCGTATTTTAATAAAATTCTTACAGTTTCTGGATGATTATTCTGCGTAGCCACAATTAAAGGAGTTTCTACAACATCATTTCTAATGTCAGGGTCTGCACCGTAATCTAACAGAAGCTTAACAACTTTTGTTTGACCGTATTTTGCCGCAACTATTAAAATAGGATTTCCATATTTTAATATTTCGTTTGGGTCTCCTCCACTATCTAAATATTCTTTTACAGTTTTTAAATCACCATTAACAACAGCTTTGTATAACTTATCTCTAGGTATAGTTTCTCCTTCTGATAGGTAAGAGATAAAACTTTCATTTTTTTCTTTTTTAGCGGGATTTTTAAATACTTCTATACTTATTAAAGCAATAGTTATAATCATTACTAAGAACCAGCCTAGATATACTTTTAACTTTATAAGAAGTAGATTTAAATCCTTAAATTTAAAAAAATAGAAATCTAAGAAAAGTTTCGTTAAACCAAATGTAATAACGGCAACTATAAACTTTAACAAATAATTGGAAGTATCTATACTCTCAGCAAAGAATATCGCTAATAAAAAACTTATTACAAAAGATAAGATTTTTATCTGCCATATGTAGCCTATTATATTTATCTCCTCCAACCCCTTTTTATAGTTAACAT
>CAZEUK010000242.1:0-1975 GCA_964514535.1 uncultured Aquificales bacterium | reverse complement strand
CTCTCCCGCCCAAGAAGATTTGGTAAAAGCCTCTTTTTAGATACTCTAAAAGAAACTTTCGAAGGTAATAAAGAACTTTTTAAAAATCTTTATATTTACAATAAATATGATTTTGAAAAATTTCCCGTTATTAAAATTAGTTGGGCTGGAGCAGATTATCGTTCAAAAGAGGATTTGTTTGCAAAAGTAAATGCAGTTTTATCTGAAAATCAAGAAAACTTAGGTGTTGAGTGTAAACAAAAATTACCAAATAGATGTTTTGAAGAATTAATAAAAAATGTATACAAAAAATATAATAAGCCTGTTGTAATTTTAATAGATGAATATGATAAGCCTATTTTGGATAATATAGATCAAATAGAAGTAGCAAAAGAGGCAAGAGAGTTTTTAAAGGGATTATATACTGTAATAAAAGATAGCGATGCTTACATTCGCTTTGCTTTTCTAACTGGAGTTAGTAGATTCTCAAGAGTCTCTATCTTTAGCGGTTTGAATAATCTAAAAGATATCTCTTTAAGCCCTAAGTTTGCTTATATTTGTGGATTTAAACATAGCGATTTAACTAAATATTTTAAAGATTACTTGGATAAAGTTAATTTAGATGAAATAAAAAGATGGTATAATGGATATAACTTCTTAGGTAAAGAAAAAGTATATAATCCATTTGATATTCTTTTGTTTTTTAAAAATAGAGATTTTGATAACTATTGGTTTAAATCAGGAACACCAACATTTTTAGTAAAGCTACTAGAAAAAAGAAATTATAATGTAATAGAGTTTGAGAATTTACAAGTAAGCAGTAGTATTTTAGATAGCTTTGATATAGAGGATATTGAAATAGAAACAATTATGTTTCAAGCTGGTTATTTGACTATTAAGGAAGTTAAAAATCTTTTAAATAAAAAACAATTTGTTTTAACTTTTCCAAATTTTGAAGTAAAGAGTAGTTTTAATGATTTCTTACTTGATTACTTAGCGCCAAATAAAAGTTTAAAATCTAAGGTGGAATTAAATCTTATTCAAGTTCTGCTTGAAGCAAAGCTAGAGAGGTTAAAAGAGGTTTTAACGAGTATATATGCTTCAATTCCCTATGAGTTATTTGTAAGGAAAGAGTTAAGAGAAAATGAGAGTTATTATCAAGTGGTATTGTATATGTATTTAGCTGGGAGTGGGATAGAGGTAATGGTAGAGGATAATACAGATAAAGGGAGAATAGATTTAGTTGCAATAGTAGTTAATAGAGTTTATATATTTGAGTTTAAGTTGGATAAAGCTAATTCTATAAAGCAGATAAAAGAAAAAGAGTATTACAATAAGTATTTAAATTATGATGAAGTTTATATTGTTGGGGTGGAGGTTAGTAAGGAAAGAAAGAGTATAGAAAACATTAGGTGGGAGAGGGTAAAATAAAATATAAAGGAATGAGTCTTGGAAGTAATTAAAGTAAGCGAACTTAATGCAATGATAAAAGAGGTTGTGGATAACTCTTTTTTTCAGGTGGTAGTGGAAGGAGAAGTATCTAGACCAACTTATCATAGTAGCGGCCATTTATATTTTGTTTTAAAAGATGAAACTTCAAGTATAAGATGTGTAATGTTTAGGGGAAATAATATAAAGTTAAAGTTTAAGTTAGAAAATGGAATGAAAGTAATAGTTTATGGAGGAGTTCAAGTATATATTCCAAGAGGAGAGTATCAAATAATTTGTTCTAATATTGAGCCAAGTGGGATTGGTAGTTTAGCCTTAGCTTTTGAGCAGTTAAAAAAGAAGCTACAGGCAAAGGGATATTTTGATAAAGATAAAAAAAAGCCTATTCCAAAATTTCCTAAAAAGATATGTTTAATTACTTCAATTACTGGAGATGCGCTTCAAGATATGAAAAAAGTTGCAGAAAAAAGATGGCCGCTTATAAAAATTTATATAGTTGATACAATTGTTCAAGGAGATGAGGCAAAATTTGATATAGTAGAATCAA
>CAZEUK010000241.1:0-1981 GCA_964514535.1 uncultured Aquificales bacterium | reverse complement strand
TATAAATGCAAAGGAAATTGAAGCAGAAATAACAAATAAATCTACAAAGGTGGAAAGTAAAGAAAAGACTACAGCTTAATCGTAAACTTTTTTCATTATGAAAATTTTTATAACAGGGGCAACTGGATTTGTTGGTAGATATATACTTGAAGATTTAATAAATAAACCTGATGTATATATAGTTGCTCCTACCCGTAATATACAGAAGGCAAAAGCCTTAATAAATGCTAAAAATGTAAAGTTTATCCATTTTCAGGAAGATTTAGATTATTTGGTAAAAAAGGAAAAACCTAACGTCATTATCAATCTGTTAGGTATTTTAACTGAGAATAAAAGGAAAGGTATAACTTATGAAAAGGTTCATTATTTGTACACAAAAAGATTAGTTGAAGGTGCTATTTCTGTAAAGGTTGAAAAATTTTTACAAATGTCTGCTTTAGGTGTAAATCTAAAGGCAAAAAGTAGATATTTTAAAACAAAGGCTCTGGCAGAAGAAACTGTAATAAACTCGTCCCTGAATTATTCAATATTTAGACCTTCCATAATTCTAGGAAAAGGACAAAAACTTTTTGATGATTTTAAAAAATTTGCAAAATTAACTCCTATATTTTTAGCTCCAACTGGGAAAGTTCAACCTGTAAATATCTTAGATGTTAGAGATATTTTTATTAAAAATGTTTTTAACGATTTTGAAACTAAAATTTGGTATCTCTGTGGAGATAAAATAATCAGTTATAAGGAGCTTTTTGAGTTTGCATTAGATTATCTGAAAATAAAAAGAAAAGTTATACAAGTACCAAATAAACTATTTTTACCGTTATTACCATTTTTCGAACTATTACCTAATCCACCTTTAACTAAAGAACAGTATTTAATGCTTGAAAGGGATAATATATGTGGAAATAAAAATTATGAGCTGAAAAATATTTTAGGAAGTCTAAGAAATCCTTTTAAGATTTAATTTAAATTATCGTTTTTATATTTCTGGAATTCTAGAAACTGTACCTTTGATAACCTCAGTTAAAAGGTTAATAAGAAAGAAAAGAAGAAAAATTTATTTGATTATGCATCTAAAGGATATACACTTACTACCTTTTTACCTTTAGCTCTTTCAAATTTTACCTTTCCATCTATTAATGCGAATAATGTATAATCTTTGCCCATTCCTACATTTTTACCCGGATAAATTTTTGTACCTCTCTGTCTTACCAATATATTTCCTGCCTTTACAACCTGACCATCATATCTTTTTACACCTAGCCTTTTACTAATACTATCTCTACCGTTCTTAGCAGCACCACCACTTTTTTTCGTAGCCATACTTTAACTACCTCCTTTCTAATCGGTTTATTGGTTTGAAAAGCCTTTTAATTATACAATTAGTTTAAAATCAAAACAACTATAATAACTCTATTCTTAAGATTTTTGAGTTAGTCTATTAATCATTAAAGTACCGCAACCGCCTATCTTTCTAGTTCTGTATCTGTTGGACAATGTAGTTTTAACTCCTAAACTTTTTAATTTTAGGAAAGCTCTCTCGTATTCTTCATCTGAAGTAGTTTTATAGGGAATACCTTCAATCTCATTATACTTTAGAAGAGAAACACCTAATCCTAAATATTTTGATATTTCAGCTAGTTTTTCCAATTCCTCATCTGTATCGTTAACATCCTTTATCAATAGGTAGGCAACTGAATACATCTTTTTCTTTCTTTTTGAAAGTTTGTCTAAATGCTCTTTAAAAACGGTTAATATCTTTTCTAAAGGCTCTCCGTAAGGTATTAACTCCTTTCTCTTTTTCTCATCTACCGCATGTAATGATAAAGTTAATCCATTATGATTTAGATTTAAAAGCTCTTTAAAATTTTTAACTGGAAATCCTGTTGTATAAAATGAAGCTTTTAAGCCTTTGTCTTTAAAGTAGTTGAAAGCCTTTTTAGTATTTTCCCAATTTAATAAAGGTTCACCTATACCTGCAAAA
>CAZEUK010000240.1:0-1991 GCA_964514535.1 uncultured Aquificales bacterium | reverse complement strand
TAAGTTAGGAGAAGCATCTAAAGATGAGAATAAGGAAAAGGAAATAGAATTATTAAAAAATTTATTATTATTAATTCCTGCTTTTGGATCTTACTATGTATTGACTAATATAAATGAACAATCTCTCAAAGAGAAGCTAAAAGAAGTAATAAAATTGGCTTTTTTAGAAGAAGAATAAAGCAGAAATAATCCTTAAGGGAGTTTCCCAATGCGACGCTTTATTCTCCTTAATTACGAACCTTATCTTTCTATTCTTTCCGAACAAAAATTTGTGGAGCCTTTTATAAAAAAGGCTATATACTTTGATGATACCAAGAAAAAAATTGTTCTTGATGAAAGAAGCACAATTTCCTTAGAAGATATAGATTTAAGTAAGCATATCAAGGATAGCTATAAATACGAAAATATAGATTACATTGAAAATATTATTTTAACTAAATTGAATTTTAATAAAGAAAGAGTTTCTGTAAAAGATTTCTTAGAGTTATTTAATAACTCCTTAGAGTTTCTGGTTCAATCCTTATTTGAAGGGCATAAGATAAAAGATTTGGAAAGTTTTTCTTATGTAAAACAACTTATAGAACCAAATATACTTTTTATTTTTCAACTTTTAAAATTGGGTTATGTTTCTTTCCCACCACAAAGGGATTTATTAGACTTATTTATAGAAAATAAAGGAAACTATATAGACCTTCATGTTCACGGGGAAACTTCATATAATTTCCATTATTTAATAAATTTTATAATTAAGAACTGGGGAATAACTGTAAATACAATTCTTAGGGAAATATTAAAATTAAAAAAAGAAAGGAAAAGATATAAGAAGCATTTTAAAAACCTATTGGCAATAGTAGCAACATATTTATATTTAATTGAGGCTATAGATGAAAATAAAGTATACTATATTCACCTTCAAAGTTTTAAAAATAGAGATTTTATACCCGACTTTCTAAAAGGTTATTCTTCCGCTTTGAAGAGATTTAATTATCTCTACTTCTTAAAAAAGCTTCTTGTTTTATCAACTTCCAAAAACGAAAAAAGTTTTAATAGGTTAATAGCTATAAGCACTTTGCTAAAAATAAATACCCTTAATCAGGATTTAGCATTTTCGGGAACTTACAAAGGTTTAAAGTATATGGGGGAATATTTTAATGGTTTTCTTAAAAAGACTTATCAAAAAGTCCGCTTTAAATTAAAAAAACAAAAAGATGAAATTATATCAAGTGCGGTAAATAGGTTTAAAAATAACAAAGAAAGTTATATAGAAATAAGACTCTCTCCAGATGTGAAACAGCTTAAATATTGGTTTACTCAAGTAGGTAAACAAAACAATATTAAATTCATAGTTCATAGTCAAAAATTGGATTTGGAAAGCTTTACAAAGGGATACAGTTATTTTGAAAAATCTTTATGGAAAAAACTATGGATTGATAAAAGGAAACAAGAAGGTATTTACTATATAGTTAAAAATCTAAACAAATTTAGTGAATATATTGTGGGATTTGATGCCGCATCGGTTGAATATTGGACACCCCCTTGGGTTTACCGAGTAATTTTCAAATTTCTAAAAAATTACTTTAAAGTTTATGCAAATAAAGACATCGGTATAACTTTTCATGCGGGAGAGGATTTTATAGATGTCGCTACGGGCTTAAGATATGTTTACGAAAGTATCCATTTTTTAGAAGCCAAAAGGATAGGTCACGGTTTATCTTTAGGAGTTTTATTGGAAAGATACCATCTCAAGTATCCAGTAATTACTATGCACCCTATAATGTATCTATTCCATTTGTTGTGGTTAAACCATTTGGTTTTGAAATATCAAGCTCAACTTCAACCGTTTGAACTTCCCCTTAAAGAGGAAATAATGAAATTTTTTAACGAATTTTTTAATACTGAAGAAGAAAACAAAGACGATAAAGATTTCGTAAAAGAAATATCAGAATTGGCTAAAGGGGACTTTTACTTAGGATTAAATGAAATTTATAACA
>CAZEUK010000239.1:0-2013 GCA_964514535.1 uncultured Aquificales bacterium | reverse complement strand
AAATTAAAATAGCTGACGGTCAACCTTTAACGTTAAAACAGGAAGATATAAGACAACGATTTCACGCAATAGAATTCAGGATTAACGCAGAAGACCCAGAAAATTTTATTCCTAATGTTGGAAAGATTGAAAAGTTATATCTACCCGGCGGGTATGGTGTTAGAGTAGATACACATATATATCAAGGTTATACAGTTCCAGCTTACTACGACTCTTTATTGGCAAAAATCATAGTATTTGGAAATAGTAGAGAGGAAGCTATTAGAAGGGGTAAAAGGGCTTTAAAGGAGTTAAAAATAGAAGGATTAAAGACATTAAAGGATTTCCATCTGAAAATTTTATCAGATAAAGATTTCCTAAATGGAAGTTATACTACAAATTTAATTGATGAAAAATACTTAAAGTAAAATTGAAGGTAAAAAAATGATTGTAAAAATTATAACCACCGGAGTTATTTTTGAGAACTGTATTTTAATATTTGATGAGAATAAAAAGGAAGTTCTTGTTATTGACCCGGGGGCTGATGGGGAAAAAATAGAAGAAGAGATAAAGGGATACGAGTTAAAAGGGATACTTGCAACCCATGGACATATTGACCATGTTGGGCAGGTAGGATATTTAAAAAGAAAGTTCCCTGATGCACCTTTTTACCTAAATGAGAAGGATACATTCTTAATTAATAATGAGCTTTTTCCTAACTTTAGAAATCTATTAAAAGCTACAGAATGTCCTGAGCCAGATATTCTGATAAAGGAAGGTTCAACTATAAAGTTTGGAAGGTTTAATTTTTATGTGATAGAAACGCCGGGACACTCACCGGGAAGTGTGTGTTTTTATGATAATGATTATCAAATTTTAATAACAGGTGACACTATATTTAAAGGTAGTATAGGAAGAACAGATTTACCCGGTGGAAATGAGAGAGATTTGGCATTAAGCTTACAGAAGCTTCTACTACTACCAGACGAAACACAAATAATTCCGGGACATGGAGAGGTCAGTTCCCTAAAGTATGAAAAAATTTACAATCGGGATATGTTAGAATTAATACAGAGTGCAAAGATAGATATTTTTAAGGATTTGATAAAGCAAAATAACTCTGTCTGATAAATTAAATTTATTAAGGAAGACGATAATGGAGATACATATATATGTTTGGAAAAAACAAAACTATAAAACATTTAAATATTGGTGAAGATGTTTTCATAGATATAGTTCCTGTTAGTTTATTTAAAACCAACAGTATTTTTATTAAAAGTGTGAAAACTAAAGACGCAGTTCTTATAGACCCGGGAGCTGAAGGTGAGACTATACTAAAGGAAATGGAAAAGTTTGGAGATTTTAATCTTAAATATATAATCGCAACCCATGCACATTTAGACCATATAGGACATGTAGGTTTTTTCAAAGAAAAATTTCCCAATGCCCAATTTTTACTCCACGAAGGAGATTTATTCTTTTTAACTGAAAATCCTTTTTCCAGATTTGCAAAGAGAATAAAAGCCTATCCTTGTCCAATTCCAGATAGATTTTTAAAGGAAGGGGATATTATTGAAGTTGGAGATTTAAATTTTGAAATAATCCATACCCCCGGCCACTCTCCCGGAAGTATATGTATATACGAACCTAATATATCTCTAGTAATAACAGGTGATACACTATTTAAAGGTAGTGCAGGAAGGACAGACTTAATATTTGGAAATGAAGAAAACTTGAGGGCTAGTATAAAAAAACTTTTAGAAAGATTGCCAGATGAAACAACTGTTTTACCGGGTCATTTTAGCATAACAACCATTGGAGAAGAAAAAAAGAACAACAGTTTTATAAACAGAATATACAGTGAAAACGCATCTTGTCCATTACACGACAGTTTTTAAAATTATCTGAAGATATTTATATAACTTCTAATACCATTTCTAAAACCTCTGATTATAACATTGTCATCATTCTTATCATAAACTTCAGTTTCCTCATTAGAGTTAGTATCTACATGAATAACGAAAAATATATCAT
>CAZEUK010000238.1:0-2025 GCA_964514535.1 uncultured Aquificales bacterium | reverse complement strand
AATATATCTTTCCAATTCATCTATTGAGCTGTTTATTCTCTCAATCTGTGTTTTATTTTTATAATCTGAATGGTCTACGTAAGGAGCTTCATTAATCATCTCACTCTCCGGTCTTAATATAATATGGCGTATATTTCCTTCTTTATCAATAACTAATATGTATGGAACATCAACCTTTGATATTTGGTAATTTTTTATAGCGTCAGAGTATCCCCTTAAAACAGGCATTTTTATTGGGGTTATCTTCTTTAACTCTTGGACTTCTTCCCTATCAGACCTACTTAACAAAACAGCTATAAACTCAACTTTATCTTTGTATTTGTCATAAAGCTTGTTCATATGTGGCATAAAATCAAATGTCCCCGGCTTATCTCCTATAGCTATAAAAATAACAACTGCAGGCTTTCCTTCTATCAAATCGGATATTTTAACGACCTTTTCGTTTTCATCTATTCCGTGAAAATCTTTATATTTTTTACCGATATATTTATCAATTTTCCTTTCATCTGGTAAGGAAGAAGTAATACTATTATCTGTTTCACTCTGTTGTCTTACTTCTGTCTGTTGTTGAGAGTTATTATTATCTTCAGACTGTCCAGTTGTTCCAATTACAAATAAGACGGCAAACACTATTAAAGCTATAAATGTTGAAAATATTGAAACTAAAGTAATTTTATTATTCATTTTTTAAACCTCTCTTAAAAGTTTTTTTCCTTCCTCTAAAACCAATCTAACTTGGTCTTCTTCTGGCATTTCTGCATAAATTCTTAAAACCGGTTCTGTTCCTGATGCCCTAAACATAATCCATCCATCATTTTTAAATATAAACTTAACTCCATCTGTTCTATCTATATCAACAATATCAAAACCTGCAAACTCTTTTATAACATCATTTTTTAGCTTATCAACTAAAACTCTACCTTTATCACCTTCTACTTTAACATCTTCTCTGAGGTAATAAGCTGTGCCAAACTCATTGAAAACATCTTCAATAAGCTGTGATACTGTTTTGTTGTGTAGATACATCATCTCTAAAATCATAAGACCTGCAAGTAAACCATCCCTTTCAGGTATGTGAAAACCGAAACCATAACCGCCACTTTCCTCACCACCGAAGGCTATTTTATCTTTTTCAAAGAGTTCTGCAATATACTTAAACCCAACAGGTGTTTTATATAACTTTCTTCCTTCTTTTTTAGCTATCCTATCAACTAAATAAGATACAGATACTGTCTTAGCTATAGCCCCCTCAACACCTCTATTTCTGATTGTATGAAGTAGTAGGAGTACATATCCCATCTGTGTCCCTATAAACCTTCCTTTCTCATCAACTATCCCAACTCTATCGCCGTCTCCATCATTTGCAATTCCAACATCTCCCCTTTCCGCAACAACTTTTCTCTTTAACAATGTTAGATTTTTATCTATAGGTTCAGGATGATGATTACCAAATAAAACATCTCTGTAATGGTTTATCTCCACAGTGTCTATAAATGTGTCTTCTAAAATATCTCTTAATAATCCTTGTGTAGCCCCAAACATAGGGTCGTGGATAACTTTAGATTTTTTCTGTTTAAATATGTTTGGTGTGATATAGCTTTTAAGCTTTTCTACATAGTATCTATTAAAATCCATCTCTTCCCATTTCTTTACTCCCATTTTAACATCTTCCGAACCTATTCTATCTTCTATATCCTTTATTATCTGTGGTGTGGCAGGACTGCCAAAACCTGTTTTTACTTTATATCCGTTATATTTGTATATATTGTGTGAAGCAGTAATCATAACACCTTCGTCAGCTTCACTTTCTTTAGCCATAAGAGTTAAAGCTGGTGTGGAACAGAAATTTGATGACAGAATAACGTTTAAACCATTACTTGCAAAAACTTCGGCAACAACTTCAGCAAATTCTCTAGATAAAAATCTAGTGTCATAACCTACAACTGCTTTTCTTCCACCTTTAGCCTTTATATGTGAGGCGTGAGCTTGGGCAACCTTTCTAACATTGTCAAAGGTAAACTCTTC
>CAZEUK010000237.1:0-2056 GCA_964514535.1 uncultured Aquificales bacterium | reverse complement strand
AGAAGAGAATGAAGATTAAATATCTATTTTCCAAATCCTCCGTATCCGCCTCCCCTATAGGTAGAACCTAAACTTCTTCCAAATTTTTCCACTCTTCTTTCAATCTTATACTCTTCTATCTTCTGTTTATCCAAACCATACTTTTTAGCGTAATCTTCTAAAACCTTTTTTCTTGAGTAGTATTCTAACAGTTTACCTTTTTTGTAATCGTTAGGATAGTTAGGGTCAGGAAGTGTAATATTTGGAAGTCGGTATCTTATTATATACAGTATAGGTAATAAATCTGGATTTGATATACTTCCTGAATAGTAAGGATTGTTTATAACTTTTGTGTAAATCTCTTTAGGTTTGATTAATATTTGGTCTTCAAAATATCCTAAAGGTTTAGCCATTACAACTGTATTTAAATATCTAAAAGTGTTAAATGTTCTCTCATCAACTTCAACCCATTCTACCTTTTTAGGAGTTTTTAAACCTGTTATCTCGTAAAGGTGGTAATAAACAGGATAAACATCTTCCAAATATACCTCAAAAGTGTTGTCTCCAACAGGGATAGAAGGTAGTACATACCTTTCTAATATTTGATAAAGCTCATTATCTTCAATTTTACAAACCACTGTATAATTTTTACCTTTACATAGATATACATCACCTTTTGTTTTTTTCATAAAATTAACTAATCTTTTAAATAATTCCTCTGATATATCAACCTCCTTATAAAATGAGTGTTCCTCTGGATAATCAACATAATCATTCCAAGAATAGACAGAGAAAACAGCCTTATAGATAATTTTCTTATCCCTTAATACCACAAAATAATCCTTATCTAACTCTTTAAATGTTTCTTTAAACTCTCTAAATATACTTAAAATCTCAACTCCAATTCCTTCATTTACAAACTTACTGAACAGATAAAAGTTATCGTTAGAAAGGGCAGATTTTATACTATTTTTAATCTTAAATAATTTATCTTGATAAAATTTTCCCCTGTCTGTAATTTCCTTATAGTTAAAGTTATACTCTAAAGCCTTCTGTTCCGTAATTTTTTGAATTTTATCAACTGTACTGTCAATTTTAGCAATATCTTCCAATAACTCCTGTTTATACTTTTCTTTATTCTTTTTACCGTCTTTATAGTAAAAAATATCCTGTTTTATACTTTCTATCTCTGTGTTAACAGAATTAACCTTCGTTTTGAATTTATTTAGGGCTACACTGTATTTATAATCGCAACTATTTTCACAGAATAAATTACATTTCTCTGAAGAAAACCTGTTTGGGTCGTAGATAGATTTTTCACTTTCAAGCTGTTTAATCTTTTCTTCAAGCTGTTTAAATCTTTTTTCTAAAATTTTATCTAAACCAAATTTTGCTAAATATTTAAAATCTGTTTTCCTTAGATTTTCGTACTCTTTCTTTAATTGGTTCAGCTCCTTCTTTTCTAAATCAAGGATAGCAAAGACCCTATCTTTTTTCTCTATCTCGTAATCACTTATAATTTTACAAGGACTAACAAAAGCTCCATATATGAAATATAAAAAGAAAGATACTGCTAATAATGAACCGATAAATTTTTTTAATTTAACCGTATTTATAAGATTGTTATCGCCATCTACAAAAGCTTAAGCTCTTCTACCTCTTCCCCTTTGTAAACTTCCCTCTCAACTTTTCCGTCAGTTTCATACTCTTCTATTGAGTATAATCTACCATCACATTTAACTGTGTAATACTTGTAATCCTTCCCTAGACCACTTTCTACAATTTGGCATATACCTTTGACATACTTTTCCAGTATATTAATCTCTTCATTTAAAGGTAATCTCTTCCAAAGTGTGTATCTATCCTCTTCAACATCTAGATAACTTTTTTTATTACTTAAAAGCTCCTTAAGTTTATACTCTGTCCAATCTTCATAAACCGTTTTTTCCTCTATTAAATAATAACCACCATTTATCCTTAAGAGAGTGCCAATCGGAAGATTATAAATATTCCTACTTTTAGGTCTTTTTGCTTTCTTTAAATTTTGTATTGCAATTTTTAACTCATCCCAACTTTT
>CAZEUK010000236.1:0-2059 GCA_964514535.1 uncultured Aquificales bacterium | reverse complement strand
AAATAGGATATTAAAATGAGCAGAGCTCATGAAATAATAGGAGCTATTTTTATTTTAAAGAATGATTGGGTAAGTTTTGCCTGTTTTTTTTTTCTTCTCTCTACTTTTATATCTAGCTTAAGAGGTTGTACCCCAGCAAATCCTTTAAAGATTGGAAGGGAACGGCTAAAAAGTCCACGAAGATTAAGCAGTTCTTTAGAAAGTTCCCTTTTCAAACTTTCAAGTAGTTCTAACTTATTCTTAAATTGTATGTTTTTATTTTCAAGAACATAAAAGACAAAAGTCCGCAAAATAGCCGAATAAAGTCTATCTTTTGGTGGAGAAGATAAGATATATAGAGCAAGAAGAAATGCATCTAGTTTATTTAATTCATTCTTTAGTAAGATTTTTTCTATTTCACCTCTATACGCTTCTAGTTTGGAATAGTGAACTTTAAGATTCGCCCTCAAATCAAAACTTTTAAGTTCATTTTCACTTAATTTGAGAATTTCTTTATACTTCTCTACATTTGAGGATAGTGTAAGGACAGTTTCTATAAACAATTCTTGACTAACTGAATTTAAAGAAGCAAGGTCCTCAGGAATCTTAATATTAGCTTCTAAAGATTTTTGTAAAGAGTTCTTCGGTTCAAATGCTGATAAATAAGTTTTTAAAACAAAAGGACTGATTCCTTTTTTAAGAGAAAGTGCAAACAGATAAAGCTGAATAGTAAGCAGGTAAGATTGAACAGAAGGACCACTACCAATTTCAATATATTCGTAATCTTTTCTTGATATTTCAAATTCCTGTTCCCTTCCATCACAGGATACAGTAATACAAATCAAATTTTCTTTTTCTTTTTCTTTGATAGAAAATTTTATTTCTATTCCCTTTTTGAACCATTCCTTAAAAGCAAGTTTAAGACAGTGATTTATCTTTTCCTTGTTTATAAAAAGTAGATTTTTAGCAATGTCATATTGCTTCTTCACAGCAATCAAATTTTTAACAAAGCAATAGCTATACCTAGAATCAGTATTGCTCAGAAAATAACGAAAAAATAGAAGTGTCCCTTGATTGTTTTCTTCCAAAAAGTAAATGTTATAAGGGGATATATATCTTACAAAGTCCCTAATTTCAACTGGTAATTTATTAAGGTAATTTTCAAGTTTTTCTGAATAAACCTTATCACCCGTAGAGTAGTACTTTCTACCTGCTTCAGTTATCCCCTTCAGTATTTCCTTTACCTTCACGCTCATAGGTAAGCCCAATGCTTTCTGGATTCCTTGTAAACTACTCCGTTCTTTGCGAAGGAGCTTCTGAGGGAGTTTGGTAAGCTATCCCTATCCTTATCCCTCCGGGCTGGTTCACGCCACGCTCTACCCCTATTCCTGCATACAGGGATTTAATGTCTTCCTTGCTATTGGGTTGCTTATCTTTCATCTGCTTACCAAAAGATGTTTTTATTGTAGCATATCTTAGATGCTTACACACCTGTGAGCTTTTACCCCTTCCTGCAACAGTTAGGATTTTCCCAGTCGTAAAGAAATATTGGATGATTTTGCGTTTTTAAATCCTTTTTCATTTTTTTGAAGAACTTCATTAATCTGGCAGTAGCAATAAGCAGGTCTAATTCATCTAAGATTTTATCGGACTTAAATGACTCCTCATATTCAGGAATAAAATCGTAAATTCTTTCTTCTGATTTAAGCAAACTGAATAGTTTTTTTTAATGTTATAATCAAGTTGAGAATAATAAGTATCTACTATAAAAGCAATATCGTATAAATCTCTTGCTGTTGTTCTATTAGAGAAAGCTAACAGTTTTTGCAATAACAGATTGTTTATATTGTATGTCCTCAAATTTCCTTTCACGGGCTTTAATGGTTGAACAGGTATATAGTTGTTTCTTAAAGAAGTTTTTATTCTAAGTTTATCTCCAAGGGTTTTTTGAGTAAGTATAAAGACCTCTCTGAAAGCTTTTCTAAAACCTTTAAAATCAAATTTACTCTTCTTTCGTCTTTCTCGCCAAGCTTTTCTCTTAAGGAGCCTGACATTTGTAAATTCATACTCCCCTCCTTCG
>CAZEUK010000235.1:0-2082 GCA_964514535.1 uncultured Aquificales bacterium | reverse complement strand
ATAAAAGATATAGAGAAAGGCACTGCCCCTAAAGTTAAGTGTGTTTCTAATTGCGTTGTGCCATGTAATCACGGTGAAGAAGCGAAAAAAGTTGGGTTTTGTATAGCGGATAGATTGGGAGACGCTTATCTTGGAAGAACAGAGACAGGATTATTCTTCAGTGGTTCTAACGGATACAGAATAAAAAGATTAGTATCTGTAAAAGATTTAATGAGAGAGTTGACTGAAGGTATTCCATCAGGTCAGGAAATACCAGAAGGAGAAGAGGTTAAAACTATATAAAACTCTTCTCTCTCTTTTTTAATCATTTTAAAAACTGTCTGATTAAAGTTATAGCCAAAAAATCTTTTTTAATTTAATCTAAGTAATAAAAAGCTAAAAGATGAGGTCTTGGTTATGTTTTTTGTAGAGCAAAAAGAAAGAATAGAAGTTCCCGAGAATATTAAAAAAATTTTAAAAAAAGAGCTTGGAGAACATAAAGTTTTAGATGATGATATGGATAGACTTTTATATTCGTATGATGCCACTAGAATAAAAATGATGCCTTCTGTTGTTGTTATCCCAGAAAGTCAAGAGGAAGTTCAAAAGGTTGTTAAAATATGTTATCAGGAGGGTATCCCTATAACTCCAAGGGGAGCAGGTTCAGGATATACAGGGGGAGCGTTAGCAGTTAAAGGGGGTGTTTTAGTATCCTTTGAAAAGATGGATAAGATTTTAGAGATAGATGAAGAAAACGCTATAGCTAGAGTTCAACCGGGAGTTATAACATACAGACTTCAACAAGCTGTAGAGAAAAAAGGATTATTCTATCCACCTGACCCAGCCAGTTATAAATTTTGCACAATAGGAGGTAATGTTGCAGAGAATGCAGGTGGTCCAAGATGTGTAAAGTATGGCGTAACCCGTGAGTATGTAATGGAATTAACAACAGTAATAAACACTGGGGAAACTATACACACAGGAAGACCAACACTAAAAGATGTTGCCGGTTATGATATTACTAGATTATTAATAGGAAGTGAGGGAACATTAGGTTTATTTACAGAAATTACTTTAAAACTTATTCCTAAACCTAAAGCTTCAAAAACTGTAAAGGCAATCTTCCAAGATATAGCTGCAGTAGGTAAAACAGTTAAAGATATATTTAAAGCAGGCATATCTCCATCAGCATTAGAATTTATGGATAAGTTGGCGATTAATGCTGTGGAAGATTTCGGTCATTTCGGTTTACCTAGAGACGCAGAAGTTTTGCTTCTAATAGAAATAGACGGAAATCCTTTAGCCTTAGATGAAGAGATAAAAGAAGTTGCAAGAATATGTGAACAAAACGGAGCAATAGTTGAAATTGCAAAGACCGATAGAGAAGCGGCGAAACTTTGGGAAGCCCGTAGAAGTCTATCCCCTGCAGTATCAAAATTAGGTAGAGTTAAAATTAATGAAGATATAGTCTTTCCTAGAAGTTATTTACCAGAAGCTTTACCGGAATTAAGAGAAATAGGAAAGAAATACAATCTTAAAATGGTAAACTTTGGACATATAGGGGATGGTAATGTTCACGCAAACTTTATGATAAGTGGTTTAGATAAAGATGAGCTAAAGAGAGTAGAAAGAGCTGTGGAAGAAGTTTTTGATTTAGCAATAAGATACGGAGGCTCTATAACTGGAGAACATGGAGTTGGAATAACTAAGGCAAATTTTATGAAAAAGATGTTTAAACCACAAGAAATGGATATTATGAGAAATATTAAAAAAGTTTTTGACCCACAAAATTTAATAAACCCCGGAAAGATGGGTCTTTAATTTTTTTCTTTTTTTATTTAACCTTTGTTAACCAAGATAAGTTTAGGAATTGTCAAGATACAGATTTAACCTTTTGAGTTTAACGAATTGAGTTTAACGGAAGTATCAATTTAATTGAAATACTTTATTTTGTTCTATTAGAACAAATCAATTAAACTTAATTCCCTAATAGCATCAATTTTGTAATTTTTTGACTTTGATTAACTATTAATTTAATTAAAATTCTTTTATTTTAGCCTATTAAAATATATTGGCTAAATTTAATTTCTAAATTGCTACTAT
>CAZEUK010000234.1:0-2127 GCA_964514535.1 uncultured Aquificales bacterium | reverse complement strand
TATATTATCCTCTACAACGTCTATAACATCAGAACTATTTGAAAAAATTAAAAACTCATTACCAAGCCTTAAATCCAATGAAGAAGCTTGAACCTGTCTTTCATCAAAAGGTTTAACAATAAGCTTACCTTTCCTAATTAACTCTTTAATATCCCTATCGTTTAGTATCATTACTCTTTCAAAAATATTTTTTATTTACGACCATATTCTACAGGAAAACCCATAGATTTCCACCCCATAAACCCTGTTCTTAGGTTATATACCTGTTTAACTCCCATTCTCTCTAACATCTCACTTGCTTTTGCACTTCTATGACCACTCCTACAGTAAACAAAAACAGGTCTATCTTTAATACCCTTTCCACCTAGAAAGATATACTCAAAAACCTGTAGTGGTATAAGATTGGCGTTAGGTATATGTCCATCGTTCATATACTCCTCAGGTGTCCTAACATCTAGAAGGATTGCATCTTTTGTCCTTTCCAATTTGTTTTTAAACTGGGCAGGAGATAGATTATCGTATGCGGAGGCTATTCCTGTTAACATACCTAGAAATAAAATCATTCCCATCAATCTTCCTTTCATATTTGTACCCCCCTTTTTCATTTCTTAACTATTAATTAATTATAAAATCCAAAAAAAGTTTGAAAAGTGTTATTTCATACTGAAAACTCTATTCTGAAGGTTTACAATCAAAGAAAAATTAGGTAAAAGTTTTTGTTATTATTAAATAAAAAGTTTTAAAGGTGATATTAGATGGGAAAGAATGTAAAGCTGTTAGCACCGTCAATACTATCTGCCGATTTTTCTAAACTAGGTGAAGAAATTAAAGAAGTTGAAGAGGCAGGGGCAGATATAATCCATTTAGATATTATGGATGGTAGATATGTACCAAACATAACTTTTGGTATGCCCGTTATAGAGAGTATAAGAAAGATAACAAACTTACCTTTTGACGCACATCTTATGATAGTTGAACCTGAAAAATATATTTTAGATTTTATTAAAGCTGGCTGTAATATGATTTCCTTCCATCCTGACGCTTCAATCCATGTCCATAGAACGATTGAACTTATAAAATCCCATAACGTAATGGCTGGAATTGTTTTAAATCCTGCAACACCTGTAAATGTATTAGATGAGATTATTCATTATATAGATTACGTTTTAATAATGTCTGTAAATCCCGGCTTTGGCGGACAGAAGTTTATACCACAAACATTAAATAAGGTTTATAAATTAAAGAGATTGATGGAAGAAACAGGAAGGGAAGATGTTTTGATTGAGATGGATGGCGGAATAAAAGCTGATAATATAAGGGAAATATCTATGGCAGGTGTAAATATATTTGTTTCAGGTAGTGGTGTTTTTAAAGGAAATAAAAGGGAAAATGTGAAAAAGTTAAAGGAAAATATGTATATTTTTATCTAAAAAGGTTTTTCTGGAACACTTTCCCAATCTTTTAAAAATCTTTCTAAACCTATATCTGTTAAAGGATGCTTAATTAATTGTGATATAACTTTGTAAGGTATAGTAGCTATATCTGCACCTACCAACGCACCTTCTAACACATGTAAAGGATTTCTAACACTTGCTATTATAATCTGTGAGTTATAACCGTAATTATCCCTTATTTCTTTTATTTGGGCTATTAAATCCATTCCTGTATGACTTATATCGTCTAATCTACCTACAAATGGAGATATATAACTAGCTCCTGCCTTCATAGCCAATAACGCTTGCATAGGTGAGAATATTAAGGTTACATTCGTTTTTATACCGTTAAACTCTAGGTATTTTACAGCTTTTAAACCGTCCATAGTTATGGGTATTTTTATAACTACATTATCACCTAGTTTGGCTAACTGTTCAGCTTCCCTAATCATTCCGTCGTAATCGGTAGATGCAACCTCTAAAGAAACAGGTTTGTCTGGTACTTCTTCAAGTATTTCTTTAACAACTTCCATAAAAGGTTTACCTGTTTTTGCTATTAAAGTAGGATTGGTAGTTATACCGTCTAAAATCTTTAACTCGTTGGCTTTTCTTATTTCCTCTATATTTGCCGTATCAATGAAAAACTTCATCCATTACCTCCTTAAAAATTTTTATCCTGTTTATTTTCACTTAC
>CAZEUK010000233.1:0-2129 GCA_964514535.1 uncultured Aquificales bacterium | reverse complement strand
AGAACCAAGGACTATAACTATATCCTCTATAAGAAATGAAACTAATGATCCGACGATAGCTGATAACATATACGGGATTTTAACTACAACAATAACTAAGCTTACAAGTTCACCTATAGCTGGGAAGTATCTAACGATTTATACTGGTGCCACCGCTGAAGCAGTCGCAGGGATAAACATTAAAGGAACTATTACAGAACTGGATCAAATTCTAAGTACAGGAATGACTGCTAATCTGGACGCCACATTCGGTGGAGGTAGTACAAAAACTGACACAAGTATAAGTATAGATAAAAACAATGTTGCAAAGGTTTTAACGTTAGATTTACACGCCCAAATATCAACTGGAACGTACACTTTAGCACTTCCTTTAGGGTACGCAAGTAATACTTCTATACTCTACAAAAAATCTGAAGGTGGAAGTTTTAGTTTATACATTTTAGGTAGCGGTTTCTCAATTGGTGGAAATGCTGCAGTTGCGGACGCTCCAAACTATGTATTGAGAATGTTAACTGAATTTTCTATGATGCAATTATTAGGAAGGATTTACACTGTTCCTTACTGGCACTGTTATAAAACTAGAAATAATGATGAGGTTATGTTCCAATATCTAGTTGAGGAATGGGCTACCTTACCTGTTTTACCTAAAGCCGGTAAAGATTATAAAGACAGCAAACTTGGAAGATATGCAGATATTGCACGTTTATTTTATGGATATTATCTAGCTGGAGAAGAGAACACTGGAAAAGTATACAGTTATAAGAAAGTCAAAATAGGAGATAAAGTAGTAGAGAAAAAAGTTCCCGGTATAGCATTTTTGAGGAAGGAAGTTGTAGTTAGATATGTTGAAGATGTTGACGAAAATGGTAATCCAATTAAAAGGGAGGAAAGAATAGAAATTAGAAAAGTTAATGAAGAAAATGTTAAAAAATTTATAAAAATATTAATGGACTTTTACCATACAAACGGTAATATGTACAGTTTTGATACGTACTATAAACTATTTAATCAAGCACCTTTCTGTAGTTATCCATACAACGACAGATTAAAAGATTATCTATTAACTAAAATCAAGGAAGTTAAATTCACTGCACATGATAACGATATAAAAGATCCACCAATTCTGTATTCAGATTTCTTAAATAGAAAATACAGAAATAGATTTAAGTAAAGATGTTAAAAAAAATTTCAGTCTTTATCTTTCTAACATTTTTTTTCCTAATTGGTTTTTCTTATTCCAGTTCTAAAGAAAAGAATGTATACTTTGGCAATTTAGTAGATTTTTCACCTGATGGGAAGTATCTGGTAAATATAGATTTAAATGGTAACGTTAAGATATGGAATATTTATACTGGAGAGTTAAAAAAAGTATTATCAAATAGTATGACAAAGAGCCTATCCGTTTCTTTCAGTCCTAATGGTAAATTTCTAGCAATATTAGACAATTATGGTCAGATAAATATTTGGAGTTTCCAATTTTTTAAATTATTGAAAGTTTTAAGGGATAGTGAAAATAATCTTATATATATAACCTTTATAAAAAATGGTAAATACATTCTTTCCGTTAACACCGACGGAAATATAAAAATATGGAACGTTTATACGAGACAACTAAAGAAAGTTTTATCTGTAGGCTTAGAAAATGTTATTCAAGTATCATCTAATAATAAAAAATTAGAAGTTGCTGTCCTAAATAAAGATGGTGTTGTTAAAATATGGGATTTAAACAACAACAAGATAATCAGAATAATATCAACCAATTCAAGCAAAATTTTGGCTATAGATTACCACCCAAATGGTAAAATTTTGGCAACTGGTACAGATGAAGGGAAGATAATCTTTTGGAATATATATACGGGAAAGATTTTAAAGGTTGTTAATTCAGGAAATGATAAACTTGTCAAAGTTAAATTTAGTCCAAATGGGAGATATATTGCTACAGTTAATGATAAAGGTACAGTGTATATATGGAATTTAGCTTCAAATAAACTTAATAAACAAATAGGTGGAAATCAATTTAAAGTTATAAATGTATCTTATAGTAAAGATGGGAATAGGTTGGCAATAAGAGGTTCAGATGGAAAAATTCAAATATGGACCTTAAAAAGAAACAAAATTTTAAGAATATT
>CAZEUK010000232.1:0-2168 GCA_964514535.1 uncultured Aquificales bacterium | reverse complement strand
CCTAGTATAAATGCTAACTCAACAGATGTTGATGTAATAAATAAAATTGTTAATCCGTAAAAAAGTATTAATATTACTAATCCAAAAGAAAACCAAAAAAGCCACCAAGCAAGCCTTTCAAAATTCATTATTAAAACCTCCTACTTTTTGTTATTTGGAGAGTTTTTCTTAATTCCATACTCAAATCTGTGTGCTACAGAGTAAACATCCTTTGATAATGGATGTGTATAATATATTGTTGCCATTATAACATCGCCGTTTTTTAACTCTTCCGTTCCTTTTTTTAGTTTTAATGCTACTGTAGTTATACCTAAAGGTATTAATGGAATGTTTACTGGAATATTTTCTATCTGATAAGATTTTTCTTTACTTTCTTTACCCGGTTTAAATATAAAAGATTGAGATACGACGTTTAAAGGTAATGTTCCCGGGTTAAAAAATGAGAATATAACTGCATGCTTCTCTTTATCGTAATATGACTTAACTATAATAGGTGATGCAGGTATTTTTCCGACTGTTTCAATTGTTTTATTGTAGGTTATATATCCACCTACACCCCAACCTATCATTAAAGCTATTAAAGATGTTATAAAAAATAAAATTACTCTGTTCATAGTTATATCCTCCTTCGGTTAGTTTTTGCTTACTTTTTAATTTACACAAAAAAAATATAGGGAAAGAAAGGAGACGAAAGCAGGCTACTTTAATTCTTTTAATTTTTCCTCAAGAAGTTTTATCGCCTCCTCCTTAGAAACTTCAATCATAATTACACCTGTGTTAAAGAATAGCTTCCTATCGTTAGGAAGCTCTTTAATCTTCTTAATACTCTCTTCAATAAGTTTTATTTCTTTTTCCTTCTTATCCATTTCTTCTAAACACTTAGAATTACTCTTCTTTAGCCTCTTCTTTACCTAAAGCTCTCGTTCTCTCTAGTAATTCTTCAGTTTTTGCGTAAGCTTCAACGATAGCCTCTTCTAAAGTTCTTCTTAAAGTTTGTAATGCTGCTATCTCCTTAGCAATTTGTGTTAAAGCTTCCTCTGCTGTTAATTCTGCAGATATTCCAGAACCTACACTAACTACAACTCTGTCCGGATTTTCAATTTTAGCTTCTATCTGAGCACCTGCACCGATAGGTATTAGGATGTTTTTACCCTTTCCTAACTCCTTCAAGTTGTTAATAGTTTTAATAGCAGTTCTGTAAGTTGAGATGTTGTCATCAATAACAGCTATCTCAGCTCTTAAAGCCTCAATTTGAGCAATATAACCTCTTAGCTCCTTGTTGAGCTCTTCCATAGAGATTTTTTTAGCTTTTTTGTTTTCCTTTGCCATCTTACACCACCTCCTTTTATTTAATTTTTTAATTCAATCCAACCTGTAGTTTGTTTTAATCTAGGTATATACAAAACATATCTAGGTTTTATGTCTATCTTTAAGGTTTTAAGTAGTTTTTCTCTAACTTCCTTAATCTTCCAGAAGAAAAGTAAATCACCTTTAAAGTTTACTTCAGTCCATAAGCCTATTCTTAAAGGCAAATCCCACTTTTTTAAATCATTAATTAACGGTTTATAAAACAACTCTCCTAAAGGATGTTCCTTTAAAAATGAGTACTCAATCCTAGCTAACGCTTCAGCATAAGAATGAGTTGCACTTTTAAGCTTTTCAATGTAAGGGCTGGATATTGGAATTTCTACTGTTCCTGTAAATATTTCAGTTTTAAACCCCTTTGTATCTATCCATTCTTTTAAATCAAAAACTTCCACATATTCTATTTTTATATCTTTATCTTCCAAATATACCTTTTCAGGTAATTCTAGATTTTCCAGTATAGGATACTTTTCCAAAACTATATTTTTAACATCTTTAGCAACTTTTTTAATATCTAGCTGGTCCCTTAATAAATATCTCTTAACTCTGTTTTCTATATCCTTATCCTTCTTAATGTAGTAAAAGATTACAGCTGAGGTAATAGCATCTGTAAAAACATTTTTAGGGAGATAAGCTCTCCCATTATCATCCCTTAAAAAACCTTTTCTACTAAATATTGTTGGTGTCCAGCTTATTAAATTCATTTTTCTATCCCTTTACTTAAATGCTGCTAAAAGTTTGTCCGCTTTTTCTGCAATGTTAATATCAAATAGTGCGATAGTTGGTAGAAGCCAAGATACTCT
>CAZEUK010000231.1:0-2175 GCA_964514535.1 uncultured Aquificales bacterium | reverse complement strand
TAAAACTAACCACAAAACTTGATATGTTGGAAAAAGCCGTTGAATGTTTGAACTCAGTTCCTGAGCTCAGGGAACACATTAAACTTGATTTATCCGATGAAACTGAAAGTGGGGCAGATCTCAGTTTTATTGTCTATACCGATCTTCCTTTAACTTGGGAATTAACTGACAAAGTTGCAGATGTTCTCTATGATTGCTTAGAGAAATTTGATCCTTACATAACTTTGCATTTTGAGTGGAAGAATATTAAGGGAAACTAAGATTATGCTATGTCCTGAAAAAGATTTGTAGTAGAAATGGTCCAAAATTAACTTGGCTTTGTTGTAGTGAGAACTGTGATCCGATAAATTTAAAGTGTATGTTTTTTTCTTTTATGGCATTAAAACTATTTGAGGCTTTTTGAAGTTTACTCGAAATAAGTAATTTCAAAATTGGAACTGTTATGAAGTTCTTTTCTTCAGGTAAATAAAATAGTATCCATTCAGGTATTTAGAGCTTTTAAATAGAAAAATTTGAGGAGAAAAGATGGTTTTCAATTTTAAAAGAGGAAATTTTAGTATTTAATGATAATTGTTTAATTTTAGAATTAAGATCAAGGGATTTTATAGAGAAAGTTAAAGTAAGTTTTTGATTAGTAGCGTCAAAGAATATGCGATCTCCTTTATTAAAGATTCCCAGTACATCTGATGTTATCTCAAGAATTGCAGCTATTAATAAGAAAGGATTAGCAGATGATATGGCAATTGCCAACTCTATAGCTCCTACTCCTAATTGTTTTGCAAGTTCGTCTATACTGTTAATAGTGTAACTCCCCTTTATTGCTTTTTTGAATTTAGGAAGTGATGAATATATAGAAACGGTAGCAGTTAATATATCAAAACCATTAATAAAATTCCAATTTTTTGTTAGTTTATCGCATACTTTTAGTAGACCAACATCTTCTAGTATCTCTCCTGGTAGTATAGGTAGTCCTTGCCTTGTGAATAGATCGGAAAATAAATGTTCATAGAATTGTAAGATATATTGAGGATTCTCAATAGGTATATCATAAATAAAGTGATGTCCATATAATCTATGTGCTATTACTCCTTTTCCATGAGCAGCAGCGTCCATTATTTTCCCATAGTAATTTTTGCCTATGTCAAATTTGTCCATAAACTCGTATATTTTATTGCCATATTTATATCCAACTTCCCTTATGTACATAGAAGCCAATTGGTTGAGCTCTTTTAATAAAGATTTTTCCTCATTAGTAAAGTGTAGGGATTTGCTTAAATCGTCTTTTTTGCTATCAGTATTTAAGCTGTTTTTTAGAGAATATTTGGCGATTTTTAATCCTATACATTTTAGAAACTGTTTTTCTAGATCGACTATGCTTTTCTTTGAAAGAATATTGGAAAGAATATTTTCTCCTGATTGGGAAATTAAAAGTGCTAAAGGACCAAAGAAAATTGTAGGTATTAAAAGATCGAGAATATTGTTGTCATTTAAACTCTTTAAACTTTCCACGTATTTTTTTAGTGATGAAGAAATACTTCTAAAGAACTCTTTAATTAGAGAGTCAATATCCAAACTTATGCTGTTAGTTGCGGTTTTATTAGTTGCTTTGGGGAGTAACTTATTTGGAGTTAATTCATCTAAAGATTTTAATAAGGCTTTTAAAAGCAACTTTTTCTTTTCTTCACTTATTATGAAAGAGATTGATGACTGGATATTTGGTACCCATGCTACATGTAGGATGTTTAAATGAATTAAACTAGTTATTAATTGCCTTTTGCTTTCCTTTATGCACTTTTCTATGTCTTTTCTGGATAAGGTAACTGTATTGTTATCATCAATAAGGCGGTATGAAGATAACAATCTTTTATATGCGTATAGTAATTCAGCTAAAACTTCCTCAAAGTTTGTAGCAAGCAAATTTGGTTCGAAATAGCGGTTTAGTAAATGTTCCAATTCCTTTTCAAAAAAGGAATATTGGAGCTTATTCATAGTTTCCTCCATAAAAATTCAATTACTCATTTTACCAAGTGGTTAACTTTTGCTATTCCAATAATAGATAGGGTCTAAATTAGAAAAGGCTTTGTCCAACGATGGTTATTCCCACGCGTAAGGTTGTGATTTGTTGGTAGTGTACGATATTTGTGTAAGTTGGAAAATATTTGAGGAAACTAAAGA
>CAZEUK010000230.1:0-2175 GCA_964514535.1 uncultured Aquificales bacterium | reverse complement strand
CCCAGTTTAAAATTCTCATAAAGTCTTCATCTGTAGGTAAACATCCTTCAGGTGTTGACTTCCATCTAAAAACTGCAGTATGGAAGTTTGGTGGTTTGTCTTTAAAGAATTTTGCCGCTTCAGTTTGACCATCACCATTTGGACCGTGACAACCTACACAGAACTTGTTATAAACTTTCCTTCCAGCTTCTTCCTGAGGCGTTAAATCTGCTTCCTTTTTCGCCTGAGCAGGTTTAGATGAATAGATATGAAGTAAGCCGTAAACGAACAACGCCGGGAAGAAGAAGAATAAAATCCATCTTATTGCTGCGTTTTGTCCCATAGAGAAAACCTCCCTTAGTATAAAATTTTTTATTTATTTTACATCTGAAAAACCTAATATATCCATACTTTTAATATCAATTCTAATGATTTATCGTTGGTTAGTAAAACTTTACCTTTATTATAAATTTTTAATATTTTTTTTGTCGGATTTCAAGTATAAATATATTCTAAATCATTGATTTTATTCGGAAATGTGATAGCGCTCTTGATATAGCTTTAATAGATTATCTACTATAACAACTATTATAGGAGCTAAAAATATTCCAAGGAAGCCGAACAGATTTAATCCTCCTAGGATTGCAAAGAATAGAACTATAGGATGTATATCTGTTTTATCTCCTATAACCCAAGGTTTTATAAAGTTATCAACCATAGATATAACGGCAATTCCCCAAAGTGTGAACAGAATACCTTTTATAATATTACCTGTTAAGAATATGTAGAGAGCTAAAGGTCCCCATACTAAAGATGCACCACCTATAGGTATAAATGAGGCTATAAACGTTAAAAACGCCCAAAATATACTAAATTCTATACCTGCAACTAGATAAGCTATAAATCCAAGTATAGATTGGGCTATAGCCGTTAAAACTGAACCTAAAACAACTCCCTGTATAGCTTGATAGGTTTTATAAACTATGAAGTTTTTATCCTTGTCAGATAGGGGAATTAATCTGTAAACTTTGTAATAAAATTTTTTACCGTCTTTGAACAGGAAAAATATTAGTAAAAGCATTAAAAATATACCTACAATTATAACTGCCACATTTAGAAGTATCATTCTGCTTTGGTCTAAAATAAATTTAAAAATACTACTTGCATAACTTTTAACAATTTCCTCAAATTGAATAATTACTGCATTATCTACATTATCTAAATACTTAGAAAGCTTTTCTGAAAAAGGGATGTTTTTAAGAATATATTCAAATAAATTTCCCTGTGAGACTAAAGCTATAAATTTAGGATACAGAATTAATGTTTGATTAGTTATAAATATGACAAGAAATATTGACGGAACAATTATAAAAAGAAAGACTAACAATGTACATATGAAAGCTAAAAGATACTCATTTTTTATATATTTAGATAGCTTTTTTTGAACTGGATAAAGAATAACAGTTATTAAAATAGATATGATTATAAGTTTTAGAAAAGGTTTAAATATAAGATAACTAAGGAATAATGAGAATAATAAAAAGGAAAAGAAAAAAATATCGCCTATTTTTCCCTGTTTAAAATACTCCAATTAGTCTTCCTTCTTTAATGCTCCAGCTAGGAATGCAGCTCCTGCAGTTATTGCAGACATTATAAGAACTATTATAAAAGGTATCCATGGCTCCATCTTTTCTTCCTCCCGATAGTAAATAAATTTTTTACTCAATATAAATCAATAATATTTTTAAATCAAGTTTATACATAGGTTTGGATAAGCTATAAAGTATACAAATCTATTTTTATAAATCTTTAAACTTCACCAAGTAGTAAATCTTACCGCAAAACTCTAAGTCTGAAGTTAATTTTAAAGCATAGTTAAGACTGTTAGATAAAACAAATGAACCGTGTTTTTTTATTAGAAAAATGTTTTTACCACTTTTTTTTAATTCCTCAACGAGCCTATTAGCTAACTCTTCAGAACCACTTGCATTTATTACATCTATAATTGGGACATCCTTTATAAAAAGTTTACCTTCGTTGTCTATGGGGATAAATTTTTCTTTTAAAAAGAACGTTAAGGCTGTTGCATATACAGGATGGGCGTGTATTATTGCTTTATAATCTGAGTTTTTATAAATTTCTCTGTGGACTATTAATTCGCTAGAGGCTATTTTATCGTAAACACTCTCTTTAAAA
>CAZEUK010000229.1:0-2175 GCA_964514535.1 uncultured Aquificales bacterium | reverse complement strand
CACCACTCTCCCTATAACCTAATGCCCTTAAAAAGTCTATATAACTGCCTTTATACATCTTTTCACCTTATCTTTATTTTTTTGAAAATATACTAAATATAGCCTTAAACAGATTTATAATTATCTCAAATATGCCTCCTCCACCTTTTTTCTCATCTTTTTCAGGTTCTTCATCATACGATGGTGTTTCTGGGGCAGATGGTATATCCCATTGAAAGCCAAACTCTTCCTGTATTTTTTTCTTTTCTTCAGGAGTTAATGTTGTACTACCTGTAATCTCCGATATATCATAACCGTTAAATTTGCTTATATACTCGGTTATAGGTGTTCCAAAACCATCTCTAGGTATTTCAGTACCGTTAGATTTTAAAAATTTTGCTAAACTTCTGACACCAACTAGGTGTGCTCCTCCAACTAATCCACTCTCTGTAATATAAATACCGCCTACAGTCTTACCTACATATCTGTCTAAATCTAAAGCTTTTATATACTTCCATATCTTCCTGTGAAATTCTCTTATAGCGTTCTCCTGTGCCTGTGGATTGTTTAAAAAATCTTCCTTACTCCAAACTCCATCCTTCCCTGTCCACTCTCCTATCCAATCATTTTTTCTAGGTGTACTGTCCCCTTTGTAATAGCCTGCGTCTATTAGAGCCATCTCCCCCATCTGATACTTACCTAAATAACCGTAGCTATTCTCAATGTTATACCTTCCACCACTCTCCCTATAACCTAATGCCCTTAAAAAGTCTGTATAACTTCCTTTGTAGCTATTTGACATAGCATTTACCTCCGTTCACATATTTTTGACCGTTATACTTTAAGATTATTTCATCATCTACAATTAAATCTCTGTAGCCTCTCGTCTTTGTTTTGGCTAAATAGAAATAGTTAAGATTTTGTATGAATACAGACACATCTACAGACTTATATCTATTCTTTCCCCTATTTATATAAACAAATGCACCGCAACCTGCAGTTCCACACATATAATAGGAGTTAACAATCATAAAAACGTCAGGTCTTCTGTCCCCGTTTAAATCAACTATACCTAATAACAGATTTTTAGGTTCTATAGTTATATTTAACTTTTTCAACTGGTCTAAATTTATATTTTCATCCTTTAAAAATTTATTCAGTAATAACTTTGCTAAATCTTTCACCTTTTCATTATCTCCCTGTACAAACTCAACCTTTCTTAAAACAGGGCATACTCTCAATTTTTTTATTCCTAACTCTTCAGCCGGTAAAGTTTTAGCAGATAAAATAATTTCTGGAGTTATAAAAGAGTTAATATCTTTCCTTACAGCCTCAGCAAGTATATTTAAATCTTCTTCAGATGGATTTCCTATAGGCACTTTTACAAAATCGTTATCACTCTCTATTAGATAAACTCCAAAAAGTCTTTTATCATCTGGAGAGTATATTAGATAAACCATCTCAGTATCACACATATGAGGTTTACAAAAACTTATATATACGTATCTTTTACCATTTATCTTCACTATCTTATTTTTGCCACCTACACCTGATATATTTCTAATCCAAGGTATATTACTTAACTCTCCTAAAGATTTTATATATATGGATTTAAATTCCCTATCCTTTAACAATTCCCAAGGATATTTTGCAAACTTTTCATATAACTCCCTATCCTTTTCAGTAATATTTACTTTTTCTTCTTTTTTCTCTTCAGTCTGATTAACTGTAGATATAGTTTCGTTTACAGTAGGTTGGGTTATTGGTTGTGTAATGGAAACAGGCTTTTTTTCTTCCTTTTTTTCTTCCCTTTCAGATGAACAGGTAGATACATTAATAATGAGCGTAAGAATAAAAAATAACTTTACATACCTTTTTATCATCGTAGCACCGTTAACATTTGGATTTTTAACTGTTTAATATTAAAATCTCCAATTATTAAAAAAATTTCAATTACAAATTAAAAAATTGTTGTCAAAAGTTTATCATAAAAACTGTTTTTTTGATTTTATTTTATAAATTTTAATAATCCATAAAACAATCACAACTGTTAGCCAAAAAGCTAGTATATAGACCAATTGGAACTCAAAGTTAAAAATATGTGATATCACTAGATGATAAAGTATATAAGGAAATGTAAGTATAACTACAAAAAATGATAAAACTGTTGTAATGATTTCTCTTGATGAGTACAAC
>CAZEUK010000228.1:0-2189 GCA_964514535.1 uncultured Aquificales bacterium | reverse complement strand
TTAATAAATCTCCGAATTCTATTAATTTTAGATTATTTTTGGGTGTTAGATGGTATGAAATCAGCTAATTGTATTATAGATTTTTACTCCTGCATTTTCTAATATTTCTTTTATCCTTTCTTACATTTTTTCTCCCCCCTTTCCATTACTTTTTTACTATATCTATTTTATCTCTTTTTTTCTGATTACAGATGAGTTTAAAAATCAACTAAATTATTCAAGATGTTAAATAAAAGTTCACTTAATATTAAAATTATTTTATCTGGTATATAAAATAAAACAATTTTAAGAGGTTATTATGATTTTAAAAAGATTAAGATTAATAAATTTTTTATCACATACAGATACAGAGATAAACTTTTCTGATAAGGGAATTATCGCATTTATAGGAGAAAATGGAGCGGGAAAAACTTCAATTATAGAGGGAATAACTTACGCTTTGATAGGTCAGTCTTCAAAGGGAAAGGCAGATAAACTGGTTCAATGGGGAAAAAATTTTGCAAAGGTAGAGTTAGAGTTTAGGAAAGGAGATACAGATTATAAGGTTGAAAGGGAAATAAATCTAAGGGGACAGAAGGCTAACACTTTAGCTACTGTTTATAAAAAGGAAAAAGGAGATTACAGACTTTACTACCAGAAAAATGTAAATAAAGAACTGCCAAAGATAACAGGTTTAACTAGAAGAACATTTTTCTATACAACTCTGATAAGACAGGGGGATATAGAAGGATTAATAAATCTATCCTCATCTAAAAGGGCAGAAGTTTTTGAGGAGTTATTAGATTTAAAACTTTATCAACTGATAGTTGAGAAGATTGCAGACTACAGAAGACTTTATGAAAGAGATGTTAACAATTTGAAAGCTTCAATAGATGTTAATGAGGAAGAGTTAAAAGGTAATATAGATAAATTAGAAAAGGAATTAATTAATCTAACAAAAGATTTAAAAAAGAAGGAGAATGAAAAAAAGGAGATAGAGGAAAGATTAAGAAATTTAAAAAAATTACTAAAAAGTAAGGAGATAGAAAAGGAAAAGATTTTAAATACAGAGAAAACAATATCTAACAAACAGGTTGAGATAAAAAATTTAAAGGAAAGATTGGAGGAGATTGAAGAAAGAATAAAGGAGATTGAAGGATTAAAGGAAAAACTTAAAGTTTTAGAGCCTTCTTTGGAAAAATTGGAGATTAACAAGAAACTTAAGGAAAAATTCAATAAAAGAGAACATTTAATTAAAGATTTAAAACAGCTTGAAGAAAAATTAATTGAGCTGAATAAATATAAAGATTTTGTAGAAAAATATAAAGATGTTTATATTGAGTATTTAGAAAAAGAAAAAAGAAGAGAAGAGATTAACAATAAGGTTGTTGAAATTTCAAAATTAGAGGGGAAACTGGAAAATATTAATAAGGAAATTGGGAACTTAAAAAATAAAAAATCTAGTTTACATAAACAGGCTTTAGAAATTGTTAAAGAGTTATTAAAGTATAAACAGATTTATAAACCTTTAGAGTTAAATCCTACATTAATAAATCAGTATATTTCTAATAATGAAGAAGATATTAAAAGGCTAGAAGATGAGTTAAAAGCTATTTCTTCCAAGAAGGAAGTTTTGAGAAGGGAAGGGGCAAATCTAAAAAAACAGATAGAAAAAATTGAAAAATTAGAGGGTAAATGTCCTACCTGCCTAAGACCTCTTGAAGAACATTCTAAAGAGGAGATTTTAGAAGAGTTGAATAGGGAGATAGAGAAGAAAAGGGAAGAATGGAGAGAGTTAGATAGAAAAGAAAAAGAATTAAATAAAAAACTTTCTACGGAAAGAATTATCAAAAAGCTGTTGGAAGATTTTAAAAATGTTTACGAAAAGTATAGGGATATTGAAGAAGATATAAAAAATTTACAGATTGAACTGTTTAAAGTTAGAAAAGCTTTATCTGAAAGGGAAAAAATTTATAAAGAGCTTGACGAGTTAAAAGAATTTATCCAAAAAAATAGGAATATTTTTATTCAATATAAAAATGCAGAGGAAAGTTTAAAGAGATTTGATGAAAATAGTTTAAAGGAGAGGATGGAAAATTTAAAAAGAGAAATTGAAGATATTAATTTAAAGATTAAAGATATAGATATTAAAAATATGGAAGAAGAAATAAAAAAGCTTGAAAAGGATAGGGAGGAGTTTATAAAGATTA
>CAZEUK010000227.1:0-2210 GCA_964514535.1 uncultured Aquificales bacterium | reverse complement strand
AATTCAAGTATTTCAAGCTGATCTTCAGGTGTGATATCCTTTAAAAAATCGGGGACCAGCTTTGCCCCCATACGTTTCTCTGCAACGGCAAGTACCGAATAAGTCCTTGTTATCGGGGGATTTTTTATATCAATGGTATCCCCCGGCTTGACACTTCTCGAGGATTTCACCGAAGTCCCGTTTACCTGTACCCTCCCTTTCTTACAAGCTTCTGCAGCAAGACTACGGGTTTTGAACAGACGAACAGCCCACAGGAATTTATCAATCCTAACATTTCCGTTATCGGTCATATCATTTATTGTTGAAGCGGTTCATCGTTTGTGCTGTACCTATAGTTCCAAAACTCTTTATCATCTCAATGGCACGATCTATTTTTTCATGCAGTACTTCTTTTTCTTCACTATTCCATTTACCAAGAACATAATCAACCTGCTGTCCACGGTTAAAGTTATTGCCAATGCCGAACCTGAGCCGTGCATAGTTAGTTGTGCCCAATGTGCCCTGGATGCTTTTCAGCCCGTTATGTCCCGCATCACCTCCTTTTGGCTTCAGATGCAAAGTGCCAAACGGAAGGGCAAGGTCATCAACAACGATAAGGAGGTTGCTCAACTTAATTTTTTCTTTCTGTAGCCAGTAGTTCACAGCCCTGCCACTCAGATTGACAAAAGTATTCGGTTTTATATAGTTCTTGAGTAGAAACAATATTAACCCCTTTTTTCCCTGCTTCCTCAATAAACTCTAAAACTTTCCTATGGTTTTCCTCTGGATTTTTAGATGCTTTATGTTGAATTTGGGCTATTTTTACCTTCAATTTATATTAACCTTCTATTATTTTAACTATTACCTTCCTGTCTCTAGGTCCATCAAACTCTGCAAAGAATATACCTTGCCACGTCCCTAATAATAACTTTCCATTCTTTATAGGTATAAAGATGGAATTACCTGTTAATATTGATTTTATATGTGCCGCCGCATTTCCTTCTATATGTTTATAATCATCAACCCAAGGAACAAGTTTTTCTAGGGTTTGCTCTATATCCCATTTTACATCCGGGTCTGCATTTTCATTAATAAAAACTCCTGCTGTTGTGTGTGGAACGTAAACACAACATATACCGTCTTTAACTCCTTCCTCTTTTACTATTTCTTTAATAGCATCTGTAATATCTTCAAAATGTGTTCTCTTTTGGGTTATAACTTCTAAATAGTGTAGCATTTTATCTTTACCTTACTCCTCATCTTTTTTATAGTTTGTGTAAATATACTCTTCAAGTTTTATTATTTCAACCTTTGGTATTCTCATTAAAGCATTTTTCTGTTCTTCAGGATTTCCTGCATATCTTCTCATTAACTCTTCCCTTATAAACTCAAGCAAATATTCTATTTGTTTTTGCATTTGTTCCATCTGCTCTTTCATTCTTAATATTGCATCTACACCTGCTAGATTTATCCCTAACTCTCTAGTCAAAAATAGTATAAACTCAAGCTTTTCTATATCTTCCTGAGAGTATAATCTTGTCTTTCCCTCTGTTCTAGATGGTGTTAATAAACCTTCCCTTTCATAAAGCCTCAAAGTTTGAGGATGTATATTAAACATCCTAGAAACAGCACCTATCATATACAAAGGTTCTTTTTTATCCTTTTTCCTTCCCTTCATACTTCCTCACCTCTTAAATTATTTATTTTCAGGTTTTTCAAATCTGTTAGATATAGATAATTCTTTTTCTAATTCTTCAACTGCTTTTTTTCCAGTTCTTGATAATTCGTAAATGGAAGGTATTTTAACGTTTATAACAACCATTAAATCTCCATAACCGCTAGATTTTAATTTTGGCATACCTTTACCGTAAACTCTAATAATATCTCCACTTTGAGTACCCGGTTTAACATCAACTTCTGTATATCTACCATCTAAAAGGGGTATTTCTAATTTTGTTCCTTTTATAGCCTCTGCAACTGTAATATTAGCTTTTATATATAAATTATCTCCTTTTCTCTCAAACAGATTATGAGGTTTTATATTTACTATTATCCATAAATCACCATTTTTTCCTCCAAATCTACCACTATGACCTTTACCGGGTACTCTCAGTTTTGTTCCATTGTCAACTCCAGGAGGTATTCTAATCTTTACAGTTTCAGTTTTTAGAACTAATCCTCTACCATTACATTTATCACAAGGTTCACTTATAACACCTGTTCCATTACAT
>CAZEUK010000226.1:0-2238 GCA_964514535.1 uncultured Aquificales bacterium | reverse complement strand
AGGATAATTTATGGATTATAAAATTAGAACTTGGCCAGATAAAATTCTTAAACAAAAAATGAAAGAAGTGGATTTCTTTGATGAAAGACTGGAAGATTATATCCAAAATATGTATAAAGTTATGTATAAAGAGGATGGAGTAGGGCTAGCGGCAAATCAAATAGGCATACCGTACCAAATTATAGTTATAGACACAACGAAAAGAGATAAAAAAGAGGAAGATAAAGAAGAAGGTATAAAGTTAGAGTTAATTAATCCAAAAATTGTTCATAAAGAAGGGAATGTCCAATCAACAGAAGGATGTTTAAGTTTTCCCGGAATTCAGATAACTATACCTAGAGCTGAAAAGGTTAAAGTTGTAGCTCAAGATATGAACGGAGATGAGATAGAGATTGAAACAGATGGATTTTTAGCTATAGTTTTACAGCACGAGATAGACCATATAAACGGTATCCCATTTATAAACTATCTATCACCGGTAAAGAAGAAATTAATATTAGAGAAATATATGAAGCTCAAAAAAGAGGCTTCTAGGAGAAAAAATTAATGTTCCCAGATTTAATAAAAATAGGAGATTTTACAATACATACCTATGGCGTAATGGTTGCCTTAGGTATGATTTTCGCTTACCTTTCCGTTCTTTATTTCTCAAAGATAGAAGGTCTAAAACAGAAGTATGTAGAAAATCTATTTATATACAGTGTTATTGGTGGAATAGTAGGAGCTAGAATTGCTTATGTTTTAGAGCATAGAGATGAATTTAAATCATTCTTTGATGTTATAGCAATTTGGAAAGGTGGAATAGATTGGTTTGGAGCTTTTATCGGAGGAGCAGTTGTATTAATCTTTTTAATAAAAAAATATAAACTTCCAGTTTTAAAAATTGGAGATATAGCAGGAATATCTATAATCTTAGGGCATGCTTTCGGTAGAATAGGTTGTACATCTGCAGGATGTTGCTATGGAAAACCTGTTCCTGAAAACTCCCCATTCAGAGACATAGCCATCGTATTCCCGAACAATCCAGATACAGTTGCACCTTCAGGTATTCCTCTGTATCCAACCCAACCTGCAGAGGCAATAGGCAATTTTTTAATATTTGTTATTCTATTTTTTATCTATAAAAGAAAAAAGTTTGACGGACAAATTTTAGCTTTATATCTAATTCTGTATGGGTTAGAAAGATTTTTATTAGAGTTTTGGAGGGGAGTAACACCACCATTACCAATAATAAATCTAACTTGGAATCAGTTAGTTTCGTTAGGTATGGTCTTAATCGGACTTGGAATAGTAGCGTATAAAACAAAAATTGTTAAAACATCTTAAACATATAAAAAAATTTTTATGCTAAAATTATTTGGCTTTAATTAAGCACATCCCCTTTGACATAAGGGTTGCCCTTGTGGTTTAGGGGATGGAAGAAGAAAAAACCCTTAAAGGAGGTAAGATTTATGCCTTTTGAAATTACTATGAGAGAGCTATTGGAAGCAGGTGTTCACTTCGGACACCAAACGAGAAGATGGAATCCTAAAATGGCACCTTACATCTTCACAAAGAGAAACGGAATTCACATTATAGACCTAGCAAAAACAATTCCACTCTTTAAAATTGCGTGGGAATTCGTTAGGGACGAAGTGGCAAACGGAGCTACAATTTTATTCGTAGGAACAAAAAAACAGGCACAGGCGGCTATTGAAGAGCAGGCACAGAGATGTGGAGCTTACTACATTAATGAAAGATGGTTAGGTGGATTACTAACAAACTTCCAAACTGTTAGAAAATCTATTGAAAAGCTGAAAAAATTAGAAAGAATGGAAGCTGAAGGAGCTTTTGATATTCTTCCTAAAAAAGAAGTTGTTAAACTGAAAAAGAAAAAGGAAAAATTAGAGAAGTATTTAAAAGGAATTAAAGATATGGAAAGAGTTCCTGACATTATTTATGTAGTTGATACAGTTAGAGAAGAAATTGCAGTTAAAGAAGCTAAAAAATTAGGAATTCCAGTTGTAGCAATAGCAGACACAAACAGCGACCCTGATTTAATAGACTATCCTATACCGGGAAATGATGATGCTATAAAAGCTATAAATCTTATAACTACAAAAATAGCAGATGCTGTTTTAGAAGGAAAATCCTTAAGGGAAAGTGAGGCTAAAGGTGGAGAAGAGTTAGAAGATGTTGAAAAGGAAATGTTAGAGAAGGCAAAAGAGCAGGGAATTATTGATGAAGAAAATGAAAAAA
>CAZEUK010000225.1:0-2276 GCA_964514535.1 uncultured Aquificales bacterium | reverse complement strand
CATACGTCCATTAGAGTTAATAAAATTGGAAATAATACCTCCGAATTATAAACCCGGAGATTTAATATTAGTAAAGGCAATACTCAAGAATAAATTGGATAGAGAAATAGTATTAACACCTGAAGTTTATTCAAAAGAGTTAGGAATTTATAGGATATTATCTTCAATAACCTTTGGAACTGTAGCCCAAAAAACCAAACCAGCACCTAACTTTCCAAACTTTTAATAAACTCTCTTCTCTTGTTTTTCTCTTCCTTTAACTCTTCAATCTTTAAATCTTCAGCTTTTACTCTAAACTCAACTCCTACTTTTTCTAAAAAGTAATTTGTCTCATCTATTACATTTAAGATTTTTTCCTTAAGCTTACCGATAAAACATTCCTCACAGTGCCCAATATCCATAACTAAATCTTTCTCTAAATTTAAAACCATACTTACAAGGTCTTGAGGATTTAAAGCTATTAGACAGGGAACATCCCTTTTACAGCTTATAAAGTTTTCTTCTGATAAACTTTTGGACTTTATTAAATCTTTTACAGAAAAATTATTTAGCTTAAAAGCTTCCGTAGGGCAAACATTAACACACCCACCGCAACTTACACAGTTTTCAGGATTAAAAATAATCTTATAATCTTCCTGTTTTATCACATTATCTATAGGGCATATATCTAAACATAAACGGCAAGAGCTATCTTTAAAGTATATATGGGTACAGTTTGAAAAGTTAAAGCTTACATTACTCATATCTACTCCAGATTTTATATAGTTCTTAAATTAATTCTAGATAATCAAATTATCATTTTTCTATCTATTTAATCACAATTTTATTTTGCCTTAATGTTAGGTGAAAACTTCAATAAAACTAAATTAAAACTTAATAAAAATTTAAAAAGAGTTGGCAATAATATTTTTGTAAAAATTTTTTCCTTTAGAGGAAAAGATGGATAAAAAGCTTGTTTTAATCGGTTTGTTAGCCACGTTTTCATTTAGCTTGGCAGAGGAGATAAAAAATCCTATTTTGAGAAAACTTGTTGAAAAGGGAATATTGACAAAGGAAGAAGCTATTGAGGTAGAAAGGGAGCTTGCTATTGAAGAGAAGCTAAAAAAAGAAAAAAGTGTAAATTCTTCAACTGAAAAGAAAGATTTAAAATCTGCAAAAACTGAAAAATCAGATAATGTTGAGTTAGTGTCTAAAGTTAAAAAAATAAAGGTAGGTGGTGTTGGTTATTTAGGTTATACATTTATTGACAGACGAAACGGTAGGGACGAGGGGGATTTTGAGATAAGAAGGGGATACTTTATAACTAAGTTCTATTTCAATAAAAAAGATTATATTAGATTTACATTAGATGTAACTAAACATAATCATAACGATAACGCAAATCAAGGCAAAGAGTTTAACTTTAAGATAAAACATCTGTATCTGTACAAAGATATATCCGATTTTGTTCCATGCACAGCTTTTGAATTCGGTTTGGTGCATACACCTTGGCTAGATTATGAGGAACATTCAGGATGGTTATTAAGGTCTATATCTAAAACATTCTTTGAAGCTACAGACGGGGCACACTTACTACCTTCGGCAGATTTAGGAATAGATTTTAAAACTAAAACTAAATATATATCTGCAGAATACGGAATGTTTGAAGGAGAAGGTTATGACCATATAGGAAGAAGAGACCAAGGTGATAAGGAAAATATGCCTATGTTTGATGGTCGTTTAACATTTCATCTGTTCGGTAATGGAAATAAACATTTAAAACCTTTAAAAGATGAATATGCGAATATATCTTTACATGCTCTAGACAGTATCCATCACAGAGGTTCTAAAGATGATTTGGTAGTTTACCAATTACACGCAGTTTACAATCAACCTTTATTCCTAATTGCTGGACAGTATATAAAGTCCGATTGGTTCAAAGGTTCTGAAAATGACGGAGACGGCTACTCCTTTAACTTTGAGTTTAGACCGTTTTTAGAGCATAGATTGTCATTTTTTGGAAGATATGACCATTGGGACGCTAAAGATAACAACTTGTTTGACAGAAATCAATACATTTACGGCTTAGCTTGGCAGATGAATAAATATATTAGATGGATATTAAACGGGATAACAGTAGACTACGATAAAAATAACTCTAACGATTACAATAAATACATGCTATCTGCGGAGGTTCATTTTTAAGCCTTTTTCTTTTTTTTATTTATTCTATAAAAATCAAATATGGCCGAATTAATCCAAATTTAACTGTTTTTATAATTATTCTGTTAAAATCA
>CAZEUK010000224.1:0-2278 GCA_964514535.1 uncultured Aquificales bacterium | reverse complement strand
ACGTGGCTTATACCTTTGATTAGTGTTGTTTTACCTGCACCAAAATGACCACCTACAACTATTTTTAAATTAGCCATCTATTTTTAACTCCAATTTTTGTTTTATATATTTTAAACCTATATCTTCAAAGATTTATGCGAAAGTTCTACTTTTATATTTTATTACAAATTAAATAATGGTGGAAAGGTTTATATATAAAATTAAACAAAAGGAGTTTTATGATTTTAATTAAAATTAAAGAATTATATTTATCCTATAATTAAAATTTAAATTTTAGGTATAAGGAGTTTTAAATGGGTAAAGAACCGAAAATTTTTATTTATAAAGGACATCCAAGTAAAGTTAAAACTCAAGTTGCAGAACTGTTTGAGTTTGATAATGCGGAAACATATATGGAAGTGCCATTTGAGTATTTTCTGGATTTACCTGAGGAGGAAAAGGCATTTATAGAAGGTTTTAACAAGTATATTGATGGTGATTACAAAGGGTCTAGAAAGGAATTGGCTAAGGCTTCAGACAAAATAATGGAAGCTAAATATATGTTCGCATTAGTAAGTTATTTAATTGGAAGATTGAAAGATGCACAACTTATGATGATTAATTTTAAACCTGATTGGAAAAGATTTATCCAAACTTGGCGTGTACCAATTTTAGTAGTTCCCTTCCAAACGGGAGATAAAGCCTTGTATATTGCTTTAGATGAAAAAGGTTTACAGGCTTTAAACTATCTGTTGGAAGGAAAATCGGCGGAAGAGGTGGCTTTTTTACTTGGATTATAAATAAAAAGGAAAAATTTATATTTTTAATATTTTTTTGAAAAACTCTATAAATCTCTTTAAGACATCAAGTATACTTTCTGCTTTTTCATCTTTCTTGACGGGAACTTCTCCTTTACCTTTAGACTGTAGCTTTTCCTTTAATTTTGTTAAATCTTCTTCACCGTGTAATCTTTCTTTAACATAATCTTCTCCTTTTACCCTTCTCAAATGCTCTACAATATCCATAAATACTTCAAGTGGATTAAATGGTTTTTCAAGTATAGTAGTAACTCCCATATACTCAAAAAATTCTTTTTCCTCAGGAGTTATATCGCCGGTTAAAAGGATAAAAGGTATTTCTTCATGTTTATCTTTCTTTTTCAAATGAGATAAAATTTCCCAAGTTGGCATATTGTTAACTCTCTTTTCAGCAACAATACCGTCTATATCCTCCCCACTGTCTATTAATTGTTTAGCATCTTTAATATTTGTAATCTGGATTATCTCAGAACCACTTAGTTTAGCTACTTCCTGAAGTACCTCATACGTTTCCTTATCCTCGTCAAGTAAAACGATTTTCATCTTTATACCTCTTTTAAAAATTTAGACAAACTGAATTTCTGGTAGTTTATCTATAAAACCTTTTTTATACGCTTCTTCTAAAAATAATTTTACAGCTTTTCTTCCCCTTTCTCCATAATCTATTGTTAAATCATTCACATACATACCTATAAATTTATCTGCCCTCTCCTCATCCATACCTCTAGCAAACTTTAAAGCATACTTGACTGCTTCCTCTCTATGTTCAATAGAATATTTAATACTTTCCCTTAAAATCTCGGATACATCTTTAATAACTTTTTCTCCTAAATCTTTTCTTATAACGTTTCCACCTAAAGGTAAAGGTAATCCTTCCGTTTTCTCATACCACCACTTACCTAAATCAACTATACATTTAAGCCCTTCATCTGCATATGTTAACTGTCCTTCGTGAATTATTAAACCTGCGTCAACTTTACCATCCTTTACTGCAGGTATAATCTCGTCAAAGTTTATAACTTCATAATTAAATTTATTTGTTCCCAAATATAAGGATAATGCTAAAAATGCAGAGGTTAATGTACCGGGGACAGCTATTTTTTTGTTAATCAAATCTTCTGGAGATATTTCCTCTTTTGACACAACCATAGGACCATAGTTATCTCCCATACTTGCACCACTTGATAGTAAAGCGTATTTATCTGCAACGTATGGAAATGCATGAATTGATATTGCACTTACTTCATATGTTCCCTTTAAAGCTTCTCTATTTAATGTTTCTATATCAGATAAAACATCTATGAACTCATAACCTTTGGTGTCTATTTTGTTCTCGTTTATAGCATAAAACATAAATGCATCATCACTGTCTGGGCTATGGGCAACCCTTATAACTTTTTTCTCCATTTTATCTCTCCCTCTGTCCTAAAATAAATTCTTCAACCATCTGTTTAGCTTTCCAATCAGGATACTGTATAGGT
>CAZEUK010000223.1:0-2295 GCA_964514535.1 uncultured Aquificales bacterium | reverse complement strand
GGATGAAAATAATCAAACTATAAAAGATTTATCCCATTTAGCAAAAAAATATAACCTTGTAATAATTGCCAGTCTATTTGAGAAAAGAGCTAAAGGGATTTATCACAATACTGCTGTCGTAATAGGAACTGATGGTCGTATAATTGGTAAGTATAGAAAAATGCATATACCAGATGACCCCCATTTTTATGAAAAGTTTTATTTCACAGAGGGAGATTTAGGTTATCAGGTTTTTAAAACTGAGTATGGTAATATAGGAGTTTTAATATGTTGGGATCAGTGGTTTCCTGAAGCGGCAAGGATTACAGCCCTTAAAGGTGCAGATATGATTTTTTACCCTACGGCTATAGGTTGGTTACCTGAAGAAAAGGAAGAGTTTGGAGATAGTCAATATAATGCATGGGAGACAGTTCAAAGGGGACACGCTGTAGCTAACGGATGTTTTGTTATAACTACAAACAGAGTAGGGTTCGAAAAATCCCCAGATGGAAACAGTGGCATACAGTTTTGGGGACAGAGTTTTATAACAAACACTTATGGAGAGATTATAAATAAAGCTTCTGTAGATAAAGAAGAAATGTTAATAACAGAGATAAATTTAAAGGAAATAGATGAAACAAGGAAAGTATGGCCATTTTTTAGAGATAGAAGAGTTTGTTCTTATGAAGAAATAAAGAAAAAATGGATAGATTAAAATATTAATTGCCACATTCTTCTTTTATGTTATTGTATATCTCGTCTTCGCCCATACAGGCTTTAAAACAGACTAAAGAAGCCCTTTTTGCTAATTCTAGGAATGCCTCGTCAGTTGCTTTATACTCTTCAACTGTAGCCTTAAAAATCTCAATTGACAACTCATTACATCCAGATTTGTCCTTAAATATGTTAAGTCTTTGGGAAGCTTCAAAACAGGTTTCATAAGATTTTTCTAAGATTTTACAAGCAATTTTTTGATATTTAAGTTGTAAATCAGATATTGATTGAGCAAAAGATATGTTTGAGAAAATTAGACCTAAAATTCCTATCTTTACTTTTCTTAACATATTACCTCCTTATTCACATAAAATTTTTTTTATTGTTTTATAACTATCCCCCTCTCCCATACAGGCTTCAAAACAAATTTCCCCTGCAATTTTTCCTATGTTCTTAGCTTTAAGGGGATTTCCTTGGAAGAGAGAATTAAAATATATAACTGTATCAATTGATAAATTATTACAATACAAAGCCTTTTTTGTTAAACTTTCATATTTTAAATCCTTTTTACAGCTATTGTAAATATTAGAGAGAAAATTACAAATATCATTTGAAAAATCTTTTGAGTAGGAAATTGAAATGGTGATTAGGGTAAATATTATTATTTTTGTTATTTTTTTCATACATACCCCTATTTTTTTATTTTAGAAAATTATAGGAATGGGAAGTGAAAAAATAATGAAATCCTCTTAAGATTGGAATTTCTTATAAATTAAATATACACTTGGGAAAAAGATAACATAAAAAACTATTAAAAGAAGTAAATAAAAGTTTTTAGATATGAAATTTTTATTATCTTTTTTTAAATCTTCAATATTGTTATTACTTAATTGATTAATTATAAGTTTTCCTCCATTGTTTGATTTGTCCACATCTTCTATAGTACTTCTTACAATGTTGTTATTAAAATTAGATTTAATCGTTAAATCTTCCTTTTCCAATTTTTCGTTATTTTTTTCAAAGTCTGTTTCATTAGTATTTAACTGTATATTATCTTCTGCATTAACCACCTTAAATTTGACTTCGGCTATCTTATCTTTGTTTTTGTCTAAAAGTTCAACCCGCCAGTTGCCTATATCATTATTACTTATTCTTTTAAAACTCCAAGTTCTATAGGTCGTATACCTTATATTAAGCTTTACTTCAAAAACTTTTTTGTCGTTTTTATACCAAACATGGTAAATATAAGTTGGCGTTTTATCAGCTTTTACTTTAGTAAAGCAGTAAATCTTATTTATATCTGTCTTGAATACATCAGACACATTAACAGGTTGTCTGTTAACAATTTTTTCTGCACAAACGAATTTTAATACTTTAATCTCTGAAGCTAAGGTTATGTTTATAAAAACAATTAAAAATAAAATTTGTAATTTTATTATTTTTTTTATATGCCCCAAAGCCCCAATCACTCTATATTTTTTGTATTATATCTTTAATATAAAGTAGATAAAATTGTAAATCTATATAAAATTTCATTTAATGTAATATAATCAAATATACAAACAAAAAAACTTGAGTTAATTTATGAAGATATTAGTTTAC
>CAZEUK010000222.1:0-2300 GCA_964514535.1 uncultured Aquificales bacterium | reverse complement strand
TGGTTTGTGGTGATTTCCTAACCAAATGAGTAAACATGCACGATTATGGACACGGAAAGATGGGACGGAGAACTTAATGGAAAATAAAAAGCTAAAGGTTGGTGTTATCAGTTTAGGTTGTCCAAAAAATCTAGTTGATACAGAGTTGATACTGGGAAAGTTAAAAAAATCTAATGTTGAGTTTAGCGATAATTTGGAAAATTCAGATGTCATTATTGTTAATACCTGTGGATTTATAGAACCTGCAAAGGAGGAAAGTATAGACACTATCTTTAATGTTCTAGAGTTAAAAAAGAAATATCCAAATAAAAAGATAGTTGTTACCGGTTGTTTAGTGGAAAGATATAAGGACGCTTTAGAAAAGGAAATTCCCGAAGTAGATTTTTTCGTACCTTTAAAGGAAGAGTTAAAAATACCTGAAAAGCTAGGATTAAAGCCTTTAGATGTTGAAAATCCTTACAGTTTAAGAATTTTATCAACTCCTAAACATACTGCTTACTTAAAAATATCTGAAGGTTGTGACCATATATGTAGCTTTTGTGCAATTCCAAACATAAGAGGTAAACATAGAAGTAGAACTATAGACAGTTTAATAGATGAAGCTAAATATTTAGCTGATTTAGGAGTTAAGGAGTTAAACATAATATCCCAAGACACAAGTTATTACGGTATAGATATTTACGGTAAACCTATGTTATGGAAGCTTATAGACAAACTGGAAAAGATAGAAGGTATAAAATGGATAAGGCTTTATTATCTCTATCCTTCAACTGTAAATGAAGATTTTATAAAAGAGTTAGCTAACAGGGAGAAGGTAGTTAAGTATATAGAAATGCCTATTCAACATAGTGAGGACAAAATTTTAAAGGATATGCAAAGGGGATATAGAAGGTCAAAAATAGAAAAAATTCTTAATTGGAAGGAAAAGTATATACCTGATTTAGCTATAAGGACATCGGTAATAGTCGGATTTCCTTCAGAGACAGAAAAAGATTTTAACAATTTAAAAAGTTTTATAAAATCTGCCAAATTTGATTGGTTAGGAGTTTTTGAGTATTCCCACGAGGAAGGAACACCTGCATACAAAATGTTTGAAGATAAAATTAGTAAAGATGAAAAAGTTAGAAGAAAAAATGAAATACTTGAAATTCAGGAAAAAATTACAGAAGAGAAAAATCGTAAGCTCATAGGAAAAGAGTTTGAGATTTTAATAGATGGTTTCTCAGAAGAATGGGAAAGCTTACCTGTAGGTAGAAGTTATAGAAGTGCTTATGAGATAGACGGAATAACATATATTGAAACTATTGAACCTGTTAAAGTTGGTGATTTTGTTAAAGTTAGAATAAAAGATGTTGTTGATATAACAGATACAGTTGGGGAAGTTTTAGACTGATTTAGTTGATATAACGAATAAGTTAGATAATATATAATTATACTCTTAATTTTATTAAAAAGGAGTTTGTCAGTTAAATGGAAACGGCTACGTTTAGTGTTGCTATAGACTACAATCTTATAATTTTTGCTTTGGCAATTCTTGGTTCATTTATACTTATCCTATATATATTTCTTTATTCTAAGAAGAGAAAAAAAGTATCAGATTTGATAAAAAATGAAGATTTATTGGAAGAAATAAAAACTGAAAAAAAATTAAAAAAGTTAGCTCAAAAAAAAGAGTATCCCTATTTACCTAAAAAGCTATTAAATGAAACGGAAATTGAAGTTTACTATAAACTTTTGGAAGAATTACCTTTCTTTAACATTCTTTCTAAAGTTCCATACTCAAGTTTTTTAGATGTAAAGGAAGGCTTTAATAAACAGTTGTTAAAGGGAAAAATTAGTAAACTGGTGGCAGATTTTGTTATCTGTAAAAGAGACTTTTCTGTTGTTGTAGTTTTAGAGTTGGATAAAAATATGGATGAAAAAACTTTAGAAAAGAAAGAAAAAGTTTTAAAAAGTGCCAATATACCACTCTATATATGGGATACACAAAATCCACCATCATCAGAGGATTTACAGGAATTTATAAAAAATATTTCACAAAAATAAAAGTTTTTTATTAATAATTTTTTTCTAATTATAATTATGCTAAATAAATCTATTGAAAGGTTAGAAAGTTGAAGCTTATAGATGAGAATGAAAAGGAAATATCTGAAATTAATATGACGCCTTTTGTTGATATAATTTTAGTAATATTAATTATTTTTATGGCTACTGCTACTTTTATTGTTGAAAAGAAAATCCCTTTAAATCTTCCTGAGGCAAAAACTGGAGAAGATATACAAACTAAATCTAATCAATTA
>CAZEUK010000221.1:0-2306 GCA_964514535.1 uncultured Aquificales bacterium | reverse complement strand
CCGCATCGGCTAAGAATTTGTTTAGTCTTACCTTCATAAGGTTTTAAAAATTTAGTGCTTCTTTTTAAAGACTAAAATGTCGTCAATAGACGTTCTTTTTAATATATCTGGAAATCCCAAAAAGGATATACGTATATTTTGGCTTTTATTAAAAAGTTTTTTAATAGAATCTATTTGTAAACTTTCGTTGGCCAACTGCATTAACTTAGGAAATTTTTCTAATTCATCTAGGTAAAACCAAACTTTTTTTTGTAATTCTTTTCGAGAACTATAAGAAATAATACTTATTTTTCTATCTATTTGCTGGGATGAAGAAACCATAAGAAATTCAATTAAGTAATTATTAATTAAATCATCTTCAGGAAAAGAATAACCTATTACTATAATGTGTTGTGCTTCATAAAATTTTTGGAATCCCTGTAGCTTTATATTTTTTAAAATGGGATGTTCATCTACTTTAAAGATAGTTTGAATAGATAGGGGAGTATCTATAAAATAGGAGGGATTTTTACAATAAGGACATAAAATCTCATCAGGCCTTCCCTTAATATATGCATTCCACAAAGGAGTTTTGTGGTAGACCTTTTTTACTATTTTGAAATCGTGTTCATCTGGAATAGGATCTAAGAGAAAGATATCTTTTAACCCTTCATATGTAGTAATATCTATTTTCCTTATATCTCTAGGAAGAATAAAGAAAGGTTTTCCACAATAAGGACATATTCTTAAATTAAAAATACCATGAATAGCATATAGTTTTTCTAAACTAATTATCAAATTACAATTTAGTAATTTATTTCCTAATATAGTTTTTTTAGTATGAGAGTTAACAGAAAAAGCCCCATCACTTGTAATTAAATATCCACCTATGGGTGTAAAATTCTTATTAGAATTCCTTTTATATTTAATGTCTAACCTACTTATAAAAACTGGAAGATTAAAATCTACATAAAATTTATGTAAAAATTCCCCTTGAATTAAGGATTTTTTAACTCGTAAATTCAACAAATTATTAGTTTTTATTAATAAAAAAGGTAAAAATGGATCCCAATTAGTAGTTAAGAAGACTACTGGAAGCTCTATAAAGTTTTCATTAACTATTTTTTTAGGATCTGGTTCTAAGTTGTAATATCTTTTAAGAATATGGGCAAAAAAACGTAAATATGTATTTACATTTTCCTTGAAATTTTTCCCTCTAATTGAGAGTTTTAATTTAAAAAATTTATAAGCAAGGTATCTAAAAAAGTTTAAAGCCTTCAAAATCCTATAAGGTCTAATATAATAGATATACTCAAAACTCTTATAAGCATCTTTTTTAAAAATTTCCTCGGTAGGAATAGATATATTTTCTTCATATGCTTTGGAAACTAAAGTTAAAAATCTAACAAAATCCTTTGAGGGGTTTTCTGTTTGAGAAGCCCATTTTAGGTAAAAGCTTTTAAAAGCCAATAAATCAAATTCTCTATATAGATTTTGTAAATAATATCTGAATTGAATTTCATTGCCTTGTGGAAAATATTTTTTATAAATTTGAATAAGCTTCTCTATAGCTTTTTCCCTTTGTTGTAAAGCTTCGGCTAGGGAATCTGAATTACTACCATCTAGTAATATAAGCAAAGTATTTTTTAAACTATTTAATAAATTCTTCCTTAATTTGCCTTCAAAAAATTCTTGATTTAAGATTTCTAATCTGGCATCTAAATCTTTAACTTTATCATTAAACAATATATCTATAGCTTTTGCTAAATGATAAGTAGTATAACCTCCTAAATTAACAGAAAAACCTGCACCTATAAAGAATAAAATTTTATTAAAAAGCATATTAAACCTGCCTTGGAAAATATTTAATTATTCTAATTAAGAAATATCTTGGATTTTCTTCTTGTTGCTGTTGTTGTTGTTGCTGAACAATTAAGCTAATTTTTTCTTGTTTTGTAAAACTAGATATAAGTCCGTTAGGAATTTTTATATATAAATCTAAATAACTATTTCTCCTAATTGTTGAAATTCTAAAAAATCCAATATTTTCATTCATTTGGATTTGTTGTACATAAATTTTCTCTTCTTCGGAATTTTGCTTGCCAACCAAATAAAATTCTCTTTCCAAAGGGTATAATGGTATTCTACAAATTAAATAACCTTGGTTTTGTTCTAAATCAATTTGTATCCCTATAACTTTACCTACTACTTCAAAAACATTCGGCATTAAACACCTCCAATAACAGATAATTATAATCGTAATGTTACAAAACTATACTGGTTAAATTAGGAATTTTTTTCTTTATGGGTATAAGGCTGGAACGTTT
>CAZEUK010000220.1:0-2310 GCA_964514535.1 uncultured Aquificales bacterium | reverse complement strand
CTTATGCTAAATCTTTTAGGGCTTTATATAGAGCTTTAGCTTTAGTTTTTGTCCGTTGGAATCTGTTATCTACTTATTAACTTAATACCTTGAATTGGGTATTCATAAAAGTAGATAATGAAAGTGAACTACTACCGATTAAAATCGGTAGCTTCTGTAGGGGTTTGTCGCTTAATGCGACCTTACCCTACAAAGGTGGTCACTACACCTTGCTACCGCTATCTGTCCGTATATTTGGACAGACTTACGGCTACTTTTACTTTCTGCTATTTTGCTTTTGTTATTTACATATCCCGTTTAAGTTTCATTATAACCCATTTGGGGCAACGGGATACGTTATTTTTTATATTTAAAAACTTTTTTAAAAATGTCAAGCGGCTGTATCCCCGTTTTGAAAAACAGGATTTTAGCCGTTTATTTTTCTATAAAGGATGGCCTTTATTTTATTTGTACTCTATATTTCAATCCTCAAAACTTATAATTTCAACATCTTCTATCCCAAATCTGTCATTTAAATACTCCTTTATGTCATCTAGAAAGTTTACCTCAAGCCATCCTTTGTATATATTATCTGGTGCTGGTATATAAACCTTGTTTTCGAGGTCATCATAAATTGCCTTTCTTAATGGTTCCTTCAATAGAATAGCTGTATCCTTCTTTACTTTTTCTTTAATTCTGTCATTCCAGTAAGCCTTTATATATTTCAAAGCAGAGCTTCCATTAATAAACATATCTTCCAGCTTTTTCTTAAACAGATCTTGATCTATTTTACTAGCAGTCAAAGTTAGTTCTTTATATTTGGCTTTCACCATGTCTATTTGAAAAGTGTTAATTAAAATACCCATAGGATTGTTTAAGGATTTATTTTTATCTGCATTTATTATTATATCCTTTATAAACTGCTCAGGGAAAACTTGCTTATTGGCGTTAATAAGCAAAAATAAAATTTGATTTTCGTTAAGTCTTGAAGTTTTATTTTTAATTTCATCAAGGATAGGTTTATACTCTTTTCTAAGTTTTCTTATTTCTTCCCAAATATCCATAGCTGTTTTTTTATTTTCTCCTTTTCTATCTTCAACAACATTTTCCTGTTTTAGTCTTTGTTTATCAGGAGTTTCAGAAAATGTTTTTGACAAATCAGCATCTACCTCTTGATTTAAACTTTTAGGTTTGATATAAAACTCTATATGTGTTATTTTACGACCTGTTTTTTTCTTCCTATAACTTACCTCTATATCCGCTTTTTTATTTATCTCCTTTACTGCAACTTTTAATACCTTTCTTTCGAAAGCTTCAAAACGTTTATATTCATTGGGTTCAACTCCTAACATTTCTCTTAACTCTAGTAACTCATCAATTCTAAAACCTGTATTTTCATATTGTTTCAGCAATTCATAAAGTCTTATTGAATAGGTTGACCTAAATGTAAAAAGATACTTTAAAGGTATTTTTGTAAATTTCTCCTTAAGTTTTAGAAGATAAGGTTTAAGAGCTTTATCAATCCTAATAACTAGATAACCTTTCCCATCTTCATATTCAGCGTAACTTATAAAGTGAAATTTTTTAAACTTCCTTTTACCTTCTTTATTAATTAACTCTATCTTTATTAATCTATGCATTAATCTATCTGTAGCCTCGTCTAACACTTTATACATATTTTTGTGTTTAGTTCCTATAAGCTCAGAAATAGCTTTTACAGAGATCTTATAATCTTTAAAGTCTTCATCTTCAGGTTTTATTAAAGATATTAAAGCCAAAAGAATCCTTTGTTCTTCTATAGTTAATCTATATCTAGCTTCTATAAAATTATTATGCATAGTTGCATTAACATTTTTATTTATCTTATCTACTTGAACAGCGTTAGAAATACTTTTTTTCACAATAATTGTCTCCTAAAAATTTTTTGAATGTTAGTGCAATCTTATAACAACTTTATAAATTCATCAAGTTGTTGTTTTATGTGAAATTTTATAAAAATTTATTCCTTCTAAAAACCTTTTATAAACTTAATTATAGAAATTTAAGCAACTTTAAATTGTTATATGTTGCTATTTGACCCCAAAATCGTTGCTATTTGACCCCAAAATCGTTGCTATTTGACCCCAAAATCGTTGCTATTTTCACCCCAAATTAGTAGTTATTGACCCCAAAAAAGTTGTCATTAATCCTTGCAAATCCGCTAATATCAAGGCTAAAATCTGTCTTAAAAAACAAGAGTTAAAAAATATTTATATATAGCTATAAGGGCTTAATTAAAGATTAAAGGAATATTTATATATATATTAATCATCATCATCAATATATTTTTTT
>CAZEUK010000219.1:0-2317 GCA_964514535.1 uncultured Aquificales bacterium | reverse complement strand
CCAATAATATTCTTTTCCCAAATCTCTCCTAGAGAATATTCTTCTTTCCAGTCTTCTAATTCATCTTTATCAAGTCGTCTGAGTACAGACGCGCTATCTATTTTATCTGTTACTATGATGTCTTTTTGTTGAAAATGATTTATTAATGTAACTGATTGGGTTGAAACCATAAGTTGCCTGTCACTTGAAAAACTTTTCATAAGAGATGCTAAAATAGAAATGGCATAAGGATGAAGCCCCAGCTCTGGTTCATCTATAATAACCAAACCGTTTTTTTCAGCTTTATATTTTAGGTAAATGTCTATTCCTGATAAACTTTTAACCATTGAAGAACTTATGGACACATCTAAGTTTGTTTTATTATTCATATGATAGGTTAACTTACCTGTTTGGTCTATATAAATTTTTCCTTCTAAAATTGAATTTTCAAACAATTTCAAAAGCTCTTTGTTTAAAGGATTATCTTTTTCTTTTAATAGACTTAATCTTGAAACAAATTCTTTAAAGTCTATAACTGGCTTAGGATAGTTATACTGGAAACTATTTATATCAAGTTTACTTAATATTTCTTGTAAATTTATTTTATCTCCTTCAGTTTTTAACAATTCTAAAACTAAACCTCTTAACTCATTAATATTCTTTTCTCCAAGTGTGATTAAATTTGCAAACTGAATTATAGCCTTTCTCTCTGCAGGAATATTAAAAGGTTCAGGATAAAACTTTCTCATAAAGTTTATTAATTCGTAAATATCAGACCTTTTTAAATCAAAAATTTTTTCTGAAAGTTTCCAAATAATAGCGTCAATAATATCAGTTTGTTTTAAAAATAAATTAAACTTATGAATATCCTCCTCTATCTCATTAGAATTAAGGAATACTTCCAGATAAAAGTCTGTGTTAATTTTACTTGGTATAAATTCAGATATTATTTCTTTAAGAATAGAAACTTGAAATTTATAACCTTCAAGTATTAAATCCTTTTTTTGAGAATTGTCTATATTTTTTAAGCCCAAATCTAAAAAATACAAATATTTCTCTAATTTTTCATCTAACTCACCTTTTAATATTTTTAAAAAGAAATTTTCTAAGATAGTATTTGAAAAAAAAGCATAAATTAAATAAGCAGTCCAAGTTTTGTTTGTATTATTTTCACCGACGAAAACAGTAAGATTTTTCAAATCTATTTCAGCACTCTTTATATTTCCAAAATTCTTAATTTTAAATTTCATTACATATCCTTAAGTGAAAACTTATAATTACTTTATTATATAGAGAAACGAAAAAAAACAAAGCTAACTAACCGACTTTACTAAACTTTCCAGACATTGAATAAATATAGGATTAGTTTGTAAAGTTTTTATTCTTTTAAAATCTTCTATTCCTTCTTTTAAAGCTAACTCTCTATACTGAATATCTAATTCGTAAAGAGTTTCTGAGTGTTCAGATACAAAAGAAATAGGTATTATAGCTAATTTTTTTATACCAGATTTTGCCAATCTTTTTATTTCTTCATCGGTCATAGGCTCTAACCATTTAACAAATCCTACTTTACTTTGGTATGCAAGAGAGTAAGGAACTTTAGGAAAATGTTTCATTATAAGCTTTACCGTTTCTATAGTTTGCCTCTGATATGGGTCGCCTTTCTGTATAATTTTTTCAGGTAAAGAATGTGCAGAAAACAGGAAGTAATAATCTTTGTAGTTAGGTAAGTCTTTTGAAGTTAGTTCCATTTTTATATTTTCAACCATAGCTTTTATATATAGTGGATGATTATGATAAGAATGTATTCTCTCTACCGGAACATTTAGATTTAACTTTTTGTATATCCTATCAAACTCATTAAAGGAAGAACCTGTTGTTGTAGTGCTAAACTGTGGATAAAGTGGAAGTAATACTATCTTTTCTAAATCATATTTTAATAACTCATTTAAAGCTTCTTCTGTGAATGGATGCCAATATCTCATTGCAACAACAACTTTGTATTTATCACCTAAACTTTGCTGTAAAGCTTTTGCCTGTTTTAATGTTTGCTCTTTCTGTGGGGATTTACCTCCCATAGCTTCGTAATACTTTCTAACCTTCTTTTCACGGAAGATTGAGATTAACTTGGCAACAGGTTTTTGAATTAATCTAGGAATTTGGACAATGTCATGGTCTGAAAAAAGATTGTAAAGGAAAGGTCTAACAGCCTCTAGACTGTCAGGACCTCCCATACTTAAAAGGATTACACCTATCTTTTTATCCATCTAAACTGCTACTTCTGGAACTAGTTTTAAATCATCTTTTGTTTTTTCGTTTTTAAACTAGTTCCACTTCC
>CAZEUK010000218.1:0-2332 GCA_964514535.1 uncultured Aquificales bacterium | reverse complement strand
TACTGTGGTATAGCTATAGACGCTAGGATAGCGATGATAGCGATAACGATGAGTAGTTCAACTAATGTGAAACCCCCTTCCTTCTTTCTTCTATCTTGTAATTCTCTTAGGTCTTTCATCTCTTTAAACCTCCTGTTAATTTTTGATTTCTATAAATATAGAAAGCAATAAGTATGCCAAAAAATTTTTACGATAAAAAGAGAATAAAAAAGGATTAAAAAGAAAAAATTGACAAAATTTGTTTATTTAACTGACAAAAATTGTCTATTTTACTCTACAGTGACAGTTTTAGCTAGGTTTCTAGGTTGGTCAACATCTTTTCCTAATAGTGTAGCTATATGATAAGCTAACAGCTGTAAAGGTATTACTGTTAATAGAGGATTTAATTCATCTTTAGTCTCAGGAATTGAGATAAAACTATCAGATAGTTTTTGAGTATCTTTATCTCCTTCAGTTATAACTGATATAACCTTACCTTTTCTAGCTTTAACCTCTTGGATGTTTGAAAACATCTTTTCGTGGAATTTATCCTTAGGAGCTATACATACAACAGGCATTTTTTCGTCTATTAAAGCAATAGGACCATGTTTCATTTCTCCTGCAGGATAACCTTCTGCGTGGATGTAAGATATTTCCTTCAGCTTTAACGCACCTTCTAAGGCTATCGGATAGTTTATATTTCTTCCTAAAAATAGGAAGTCTGAAGCATTCATATATTTATATGCTAACTCTTTTATATAATCACTTTTCTTTAAAATATTTTCCACTTTTTTAGGAATTGTATAGAGTTCATCTATATATTTTTTGTACTCTTCCTCTGATATTACTCCTTTTCTTAAACCTAGCTGAATTGACAACAAGAATAAAACTATCAGTTGGGCTGTAAAGGTCTTTGTTGCTGCAACTCCTATCTCTGGTCCACAGTACGTGTATAAGACGTAATCGCTTTCCCTTGATAAAGAGCTTCCTATAACATTAACTAAAGCGACAGTTTTTGCTCCTTCTTTTTTTGCATCTAACAGAGCAAATCTTGTATCTGCTGTTTCTCCTGATTGGCTTATACCTAATATAGTTGTTTTATCAGTTATAATTTTATCTCTGTATCTATACTCTGAAGCGTAATCAACCTCTACTGGAATTCTTGCGAACTTTTCTAACCAAAACTTTCCAACCAATCCTGCGTTAAATGATGTCCCACAGGCGATAATATAAAGTCTATCTGTATTCAAAAGTATATTAAATAATTCTTCATGTTCATTTGATAAATATCCTGCTATAGTGTCATTTATTGTTTTAGGTTGTTCGTTGATTTCCTTTTCCATAAAGTGTTTATAACCACCTTTCTCTGCTAATGTAATATTCCAGTTAACATTTAAAATTCCTTTCTTTATTTCATTACCATTTAAATCAAAGACCTTAACGTTATCTCTCGTTAATACAGCTATCTCTCCATCATCTAAAGTTATAAATTTATTTGTATATTCAAGGACAGCTGGTATATCTGATGCTATAAAGTTTTCTCCTTTACCTAAACCTATAACTAAAGGACTTCCTTTTTTGATTGCCACAATTTTATCTGGTTCTTCTGATGATATAACACCTACTGCGTATGCACCTTCAAGTTTTTTAGCTACTTTTAAGGCCGTTGATAATAAATCTCCATCGTATAAATCTTCAAAAAGATGGGCTATTACTTCTGTATCAGTTTCAGAGACAAATTTATATCCTTTTTTTTCTAACTCTCTTTTTAGTTCTAAATAGTTTTCTACTATACCGTTATGTACAACTGCAAATTTTTTATTCTGACTTATATGCGGATGGGCGTTTTCCTCACAAACACCACCGTGCGTCGCCCATCGCGAGTTCAAAGCTAAAATTCCGTTATTCACCAAATTGTTTAGATTTTCAACTTCTAAGTCATAAACTAAATCATGATGTTTTAATTTTTCTATTTTTCTTATTTTTTGAAATTCTACATTTTCATAACCATTAAACTTCAAATGTATTTTATTTATATCACTCTTTTGTTTAATAACTTTTCTTATATTTTCTGCTTTTACTTTAGAGATATAGGGAGATATTTTTTTGTCCCAAAGTTCCAATATATATTTAGTTGATAAATAAATTACAAATGGTTGTTTTTTATGAGTTTTATGCTTTCTTTTTTTATATATGGAAGCAACTATCCCTGCCCTTAATAATAACATTTGTAATTTTCTAATGATAAATTCATCAGCTACTCCTATAGATAAACTTTTAGCTTGGAAGGATACAAAACCTTCTGCATCATACAAGCCACCTATAAAGGCAAAAACTTCTTCATCTGGAAGTG
>CAZEUK010000217.1:0-2336 GCA_964514535.1 uncultured Aquificales bacterium | reverse complement strand
CATCCTTTACTATACCTTTGTGCATAATAATTGCGTTTGCACCACCTTCTGCAACTTTTTGGACAGTTTCTTTTATATTTTTTAAACCTTTAATTGGTCCTGAGCTTACTCCGTGGTCCATGGGAACGATAACAGTTTTTCCTGTATTCCTATTTATAATTCTTTCCAATCTAACAGCTTTACCAATTCCCAATTTATTTCCTCCTTGACACCATTAATAAAATTTCATTTTATTAGTTATAAACCAATAAAATTTATAAGACAACTAGTAAATAAATCTTTTTTGAACGGATAGCATGATACCAATTCTAAATATTCACATAATCAAAAAAACTGCTATTTTTGTAAGACTTACTTTTAGATTTTTAAAACAAATGGATTTTTAAAACAAACTAATTAATCTATATTATATGGTTTTTTTGTCGGCTTTTAACAGTTTTAATAGTAAATTTAAGATTTTTAATTACTTTTTCGCTTTATTTTAATATCTTCCAAGATAAACTCAACTGACCTTCTACCTCTCCAAGATGAGACTTTAGGAATATATACAATATCAACCTTCATTCCTACAGACAGATATTTAAAGTAATTTACAGCACCCCACCATAAAGCAGGATAAACATCACCCTTATCGTCCTTGAACCAAAACTTCAGATGTTGATTTTCATGTCCTATTGTAATAAAGTCATCAATCCTTAAATCTCTCGCAATAAATATTGGATAAGGATTTCCTTCCCCAAAAGGCTCTAAGATTTTTAACTCCTCTATAGCCTTTTCTGTCCAATAACTTAAAGGAACTTCCATATCTATATTTATATAGGTTATTCTATCCTCTTCGTCTAAATTTCTGATATATTTTTCTAGCCTTTTTGTAAATTTAGGTATATTTTCAACAGGGATTGTAAAACCTGCCGCTAAAGCGTGTCCTCCATACTTTTCAAAAAGCTCTGAATTTTCTTCTATAAATTTATAAATATTTATGTTCCCACTACTTCTAGCAGAACCTATAGCTTTACCGTTATGAACTGACAAAACCACAGAGGGAACTTTATATTTCTGTGCCAATCTTCCTGCAACTATACCAACTATACCGGGATGCCAATTAGGATTGGACACAACTATACTTTTAGCATCAGATATATTTTTAGATATTTGTAATTGAGCCTCTTTATAAACTAATTCTGTTAACTTTTGTCTTTTTTTATTTAATAACTCTAGTTCTTTAGATATAGTATCACCAACTTTTTTACTTCTAGTTATTAACAGCTTAACTGCCTTTTTTGCATCATCAAGTCTGCCAGCGGCGTTAAGTCTAGGTGCTATAATAAAACTTAAATCAAATGTGGAAGCCTCTTTTATATCTAAATTATCTAAAAGGGATTTTATCCCTATTCTCTGTTTTTTATTTAACTCTTCAATACCTTTTTTAACTAATATTCTATTAATCAAGGATAAAGGAACAACATCTGCTACAGTACCTATAGAAACTATGTCTAAATACTGTCTTAACTGTATATCTAGATTTAATAACTTTCTTAACATTATCAATATATAAAAGACTATACCGACAGACGCCAAATGTTTAAAACTTTCGTCTATATCTCCGTAAAGTTTTGGATTAAGAATGTAAATGTTATTAGCGTTCCAATTTGGATTTTTTGGTTCGTGGTGGTCAAATATAAAAACCTTTAAGCCTAATTTTTGTGCATACATTAACTCTTCAAAAGCGTTTGTCCCACTGTCAACAACTATCAAAACATCTGCAATTTCTGATATTTTTTTTATAGCATTTTTATTTAAACCGTATCCTTCGCTAAATCTTGAAGGTATGTAGTATCTAACATCTACTTTTATATCTCTTAAAAAGTTTATTAAAAGAGAAGTACTTGTTATACCATCGGCATCGTAATCTCCATAAACTACTATTTTTTTTCTTTTTTTTATAACATCTGCCAGCTCATAGGAAACTTTAGCTAAGTCTGTAAATAGACTTGGCTCTAAAAGTTTGGTAAATTTAGGATATATAATTTCTTCATCTAAATTATCACTGAAAATCTCTTTTCTATTGTAAATTAACTGGCCTAAAACCTTTCCATATTTTTTTAATACATAACTAGGTGCTTTATTTTGTTCAGATATAATTTTCCATCTGTAGCCTGCTAAACCTATTTCCATTTTTGTTATTTTCCTTTTTTATTTTTTTAATTTTATTAGAAACATAAAAAGACAAAAAATTCTTAACTATTTGGTTATAATTATACAATATTTGATAAATAGTTATAAATTGGCTTTAATCTAAACATTTGATTGTAATCCTTACCTAATATTTTTTTCAT
>CAZEUK010000216.1:0-2344 GCA_964514535.1 uncultured Aquificales bacterium | reverse complement strand
TTATGAATGTTATCATAGCTTAAATTTGCTGGTAAACTTATTCTAAAAAGGAAAAAATTAGGGAGGTGAAGATGGCTTTAACTGGAGTTATTGACAGATTAAAAATCACAAATTTACAGGAGATAGGAGTAAGTTTTTCATTGGCAGATATAATGAGAGATTTAAAAATAGATGGTAATAATGTTTATATAAAACTTTTTTCTCCTTCTGAAAAATATCATGATTACTTAAAAGAAAAGGCGACTACAGTTTTAAAAGAGATTGGAGCTGAAAAGGTTGAAGTTGAATTTACAAGCGAACCACCAAAACAACAGCAACAACAACCACCACAACCGCCACCACAGGCTAATCCTTTTGAAAGTAGAAGAAGAATTCCTAATGTAAAGAAAGTTATAGCTGTGGCGTCTGGAAAGGGAGGTGTAGGAAAATCTACGGTTGCAGTTAATTTAGCTTCAGCTTTAAAGAAAATGGGATATGAGGTTGGTTATTTAGATGCTGATATGTATGGACCTTCTGGTCCTACTATGCTTGGAGCTAAAGACAAACAAGTAATGGCAAGACCTGACAATAAATTAATTCCACCTGTAGCCCACGGAATAAAGATAATGTCTATAGGTTTATTACTGCCTTCAGAGGATACTCCTGTTATATGGAGAGGTCCTGTTTTATTTAAGGCGTTAAATCAGTTCCTATTTGATATAGATTGGGGAGAAGAAGGTTTAGACTTTTTAATAATAGATTTACCACCGGGAACTGGAGATGTTCAAATTACACTAGGACAGACTGCTGAGATAGACGGAGCTGTTATAGTTACTACTCCACAGGATGTTGCGTTAGTTGACGTTAAAAAGGGAATACAGATGTTTAACGAGGTTCAAATACCAGTTTTAGGAATTGTTGAAAATATGAGTTATTTTGTATGTCCTGATAACAATAAGAAGTATGAGATATTTGGTAAAAGTAAAACGGAGGAAATAGCTAAAAGTTACAATACAGAGCTTTTAGGAAAAATTCCTATAGAGCCTAAAGTTGCAGAGTTCTCAGATTTAGGTATCCCTATAGTTTTTGCTAAAGAGGATAGCCAATCTGCAAAGGCTTTTATGGAAATAGCACAAAAATTAATTAAAAAATTAAGTCTATAATAGGAGGTTATATAGATATGTTAAAAGAAAGAGGATATGTATATGTTGACCACTTGGCTACAACGCCTGTAGCTGAAGAAGTTTTGGAAGCAATGCAACCTTACTATAGAGAGCAGTTTGGAAATCCAACATCTCTCCATCAGTTTGGAATTAATGCTAAAAAGGCCATAAATAAAGCTAGAGAACAGATAGCACAACTGTTAAATATAAAAAAGCCTGAAGAGATAGTCTATACATCTGGAGCAATAGAAGCTAATAACTTAGCTATAAAAGGGTATGCAAAAGCACCGGGTATAACTAGAAGGGGAAAACATATAGTTATATCTGCAATTGAACATCATTCTGTCATACATTCTGCGAAAACATTAGAAAAGGAAGGATTTGAAATAACCTATTTAAAGCCTGATAAATACGGACTGTTTAGTCCTGAACAGGTAAAAGAAGCTGTAAGAGAGGATACAATCTTAGTGTCTATCGGTTTAGCAAACAGGGAGATAGGAACGGTTCAAGATTTAAAAGAGCTTGTTAAAGCCGTAAAAGAAAAAAACCCAAGAACTGTATTCCACTCTGATATAGCTCCTGCTGTTGGTCATATGCCTGTTGACATAGAAGATTTGGGAGTTGATATGGCATCATTTACCGGTCATTACTTCTATGCACCTAAAGGAGTTGGAGGTTTATACGTTAAAAAAGGTGTTAGATTAAAACCATTGATTGAAGGTGGTATCCAAGAAGGAGGTAGAAGGGCTGGAACTGAGCCTGTGCCTGAAATTGTGGGAATGGGAGTTGCCGCAGAGTTAGCTATTAAGGAGATGGACGATAGAGTTAACAGATTAAAAGCTTTAAGGGATAAACTACAGAAAGGTTTAGAAGAAAAGATTGAGTATAAATTCTTTACAGGTCATCCTGAAAAAAGATTGCCTAACCATTTATCATTAATTGTTATGTATATAGAAGGTGAAGCTATGCTCTTGATGTTAAACTACAAAAAGATTTATGCGGCGTCAGGTTCTGCTTGCGTATCTTATGCTTTAAAACAGTCTCACGTTTTAGAGGCTATAGGTGTTGAAAAAGAGACTTCAAACGGTTCAATAGTGTTCTCTTTAGGTAGGGAAAATACAGAGGAAGATATTGATTATATAATTGAAGAGTATCCTAAAGTTATTAATAGACTAAGGGAAATATCTCCATTTGGTCCGGAA
>CAZEUK010000215.1:0-2353 GCA_964514535.1 uncultured Aquificales bacterium | reverse complement strand
TATTACAAAAAAGCTTTAGAGATTATAGAAAAAATATACAAAGATAAAAATCATCTTTATTTGGCAACTAGTTATAACAATCTTGGTTCGTTGTATTATGATAAAGGAGAATACTATAAAGCTGAAGAATACTTTAGAAAAGCTGAAAAAGTTATGAAAAGGTTTAGAGAAAAGAATAAACATTGAAAAAAATGGATTTAATAAATGTAAAATAGAATATTACAAACAATTGTGAGAAGGATAAGTAAATGTTAGGAATAATTGGTGGTAGTGGTCTGTATCAGATTGAAGGAATTGAGATTTTAAGAGAAGAAAAGATTTTAACTCCCTATGGAGAACCTTCTGATAACTATATTGTAGCCAATTACAAAGGAAAAACTGTTGTGTTTTTACCTAGACACGGTAGAGGACATAAGTATCCGCCACATCTGATTAATTACAGAGCAAATATATGGGGATTTAGAAAATTAGGTGTTAACAAAATACTCTCAATAGGTGCGGTAGGTGGAATAAATCCAGCTTTAAAACCGGGAGATTTCGTTATTACAGACCAATTTATGGATTTTACAAAGGTTAGACCAAACACATTTTACGAAGGAGAATACACAATTTATGATGAAACAGATGAAAAAGATGATTTAGTTATGGAATACTTAAAAAATGGTAAAGTTGTTCATATAGATGTATCAGAGCCTTTCTGTAGTGAAATGAGAACAGTTTTAATGAACAGTTGTTCTAAACTTGGGTATAGAGCTTACTCAAGTGGCTGTTATGTGGCAACTGAAGGACCTAGATTAGAGACATCAGCGGAGATAAAGGCATTTTCAATTTTAGGTGGTGATATAGTTGGAATGACCTTAGTACCGGAGATAGTTTTAGCTAGGGAGTTAAATATGCATTTTGCAAGTATAAATGTTATTACAAACCTAGCGGCAGGTATAAAAGGGGAAAGATTAACATCTGAAGAAGTTATAGAGATGATGGCAAAAAAACAGGAAGAGCTTAAAAATATAATTGTTGATTTTATTCAAAATCTTCCTGAAAAATTTAACTGTAATTGTGAAGAGGTTTTAAATGGAGCAAGCATATCTTAACGATAAAAAAATATCTATAAAAAATTTTAATTATGAAGAATTGGAAAATTGGGTAAAGTCTAACAATCTACCTAAATTTAGAGCTAAACAGTTATCAAGATGGATTTATAAAAAGTTTGTAGGTTCTTACAATGAGATGACAGATATATCAAAAGACTTAAGGGAGTTTTTAAAGAAGAATACAAAACTTAACAACTTAGAATTGTTATCCTACGAAAAATCAAATATAGATGGTAGTATCAAATTTTTATGGAAATTGGAAGACGGACAGACTATAGAGAGTGTATTTATTCCAGAGAGAAATCATAATACGCTATGTATATCTACACAGGTAGGTTGTGCGGTAGGCTGTAAGTTTTGCTTTACTACAAAAGACGGTTTAATAAGAAATCTTACAACTGCAGAGATAGTTGACCAATATATACAATCCCAAAGATTTGTAGGCTTAGATAACAGAATATCAAATATAGTTTTTATGGGAATGGGAGAGCCTTTAGCTAACTATGATAATGTAAAAAAAGCAGTTCAGATATTTACAGATGAAAGGATGGTCGGTTTATCAAATAGAAAAATTACCATATCTTCAAGTGGTATTTTAGCCCAAATAAAAAGAATGTATGAAGATAAAGAATTTCCACAGGTTAGACTTGCAATATCTTTAAACGCCCCTGACCAGAAGACTAGAGAGTATCTAATGCCTATAACCGAAACAAACAGATTGGAAGATTTGATGAAACTTTTAAACTCTCTACCTGTTAAAACAGGTTATAGAATAATGTTAGAATATGTCCTAATAAAAGGAATTAACGACAGTCCAAAGGATGCCCATAAGTTAGCCAGATTGATAGGTAAGAATAAAAAAAGATATAAAGTAAATCTTATTCCATTTAATCCTTATCCTTCATCTCCGTTTGAAAGGCCTGAAAGGGAAAGGGTGGAAAAATTCCAACAGATATTATGGCAGTATAACATTGGGGCTTTTATAAGATGGAGTAAGGGACAAGATATATCTGCTGCATGCGGACAGTTAAGAAAGAAAGAGTTAGAAAATCAGAATTTTATAAAGCTGGGGAAGTAGTATTATGAAAAAGCTTTTCTTATTTTTATTATTAATTATATTTACCAAATCCTTCGGTGAAACCTTAACAGTATCTGCGGCGGCAAATGTTCAGTATGCGTTAGATGAGATTATTAGGGAGTTTAATAAAAAGTATCCTAATGTAAAGGTGGAAAAAGTTGTATCTTCCTCAGGTAAGCTT
>CAZEUK010000214.1:0-2355 GCA_964514535.1 uncultured Aquificales bacterium | reverse complement strand
ATAGGAGTATTCCTATTTTTAGGACCTACCGGTGTTGGTAAGACGGAAACAGCAAAAGCGTTGGCTGAATATTTGTTCGGAACAGAAGAAGCTTTAATAAGATTTGATATGTCAGAGTATATGGAAAAGTTTGCCGCATCAAGATTAATTGGAGCACCACCGGGATACGTTGGATATGAGGAAGGTGGTCAATTAACTGAAGCAGTTAGAAGAAGACCTTACTCTGTAATACTGTTTGATGAGATAGAAAAGGCGCATCCTGATGTATTTAATATGTTCTTACAGATATTTGACGACGGAAGACTTACGGATAGTCTAGGAAGAACTGTTGATTTCAGTAATACAATCATAATAATGACTTCAAACCTAGGAGCTAGATTGATAACAGAAAGTAATAAAATGGGATTTGAAACTAAAAAGGGAATGTTAGATTATGAAGAGATGAAAAAGAATGTTTTAAGGGAAGTTAGAAAACATTTCACACCTGAGTTTTTAAATAGATTAGATGATGTAATAGTCTTTAAGCCATTGGACAGGGATGTTATAAAAGGTATAATTGATATTCAGGTTAATGAAATTAACAAAAGGCTAAAAGAATGGGGAATAAAGGTAAAATTAACGAAGAAGTTTGTAGATTACTTGATAGACAAGGAATACAAACCAGAGTACGGAGCAAGAAGTATAAAGAGAGCATTACAAAATATGGTGGAAGATTTACTTGCAGAGGAAATATTGAAAGGGAAAATCAAGGAAGGTTCAGTTGTGGAATTAACTATCAAGAAGAATGGAAAAGTTGGAATAAAGGTAAAAAAAGAGGAAGAAAAGAAAAAAGAGGAAGCCTTATCAACAAATTAAATAAAAATCTCCTTTTTTTTTCTTCCATTTTATCAATTCTCTTAATATCACAAATATCAATAGCGGAAGAAAAAAATTCCCCGTCAGTTAATCAATCCATATCAGAAACAAAAGTTTACAGACTCAAAGGAATAAAATTTATAGGTTTAAAGAGTATAAAACCTGAGATTATAAAACCTTTAATACCTTTCAAAAAAGGTATGATTGTTACCAGAGACACTTTAGTTAACACAATCAGAGATTTGTATAAATTAGGATACTTTGCAGATATAGAGACTTACGCAAATTTTACGGAAAACGGAATAGATTTAATCTTTCTTTTTAAAGAGCTTCCAGTTGTCCAAAGGATAGAGTTTAAAGGTAATGAGGAGATAGACAGTGAAGAGCTTCTTAAATATTTAGGAATATCAACAAAAATTAGACAGGAAACATCAACGATAATTCCATTTTCAACAATTGGACCAGAGTTAGCAGAAAAGTTAGCTTCTATAAAGAAAGGTTTAGGTAGGGTTTTTTCTGTAGATGAAATAGAGAGAATGAAAAAGATTATCCAAAAGGTTTACGAGAAGAAAGGTTTTTACAATGTAAAGGTAGATTACTATTTCAAAGGAAATACTTTAGTATTTGATATTAAAGAGGGTCAACAGGCTTACGTAGCAAAGATAAATATTGTGGGAAATAAACAGATTGATACAGACGAGATTTTAGATGTTATGGATACTAAAGAAAGATGTTGGTGGTGTTTTAGATGGCATCCATCATTAGAAAAGGATGTCTTACTTGACGATATAGAGAGGATTAGAGAGTTATACATAGACAAAGGTTTCTTTGATGTTGAAATATCAAAACCGAAGATAGAGTTAAAAAACGGTGAGGAGTACTACATAACTATATACATAAAAGAAGGAACTAGATATAAACTTGCAGGAATAGATATTAAGGGAAATGACCTATTTACAAGACAAGAATTGTTTGAAGACCTTAAAGAACCACCAAAGATAGGAGATTATTATAACGGTAAAGCTATAAAGGAATTAAAAAAGGAAATAAATAAAAAATATACAGATTTAGGTTTTGTTTTTACCAGAGTTTATACACAAAAAATAAAAAATAAAGAAAGAAAGGAAGTAAAGGTAAGATTTTTAATAGAAAAGGGAGAAAGATATTACACAGATTTAATTAATATATCAGGTAATTATGAAAGTAAGGACAGTACTATAAGAAGGGAGTTAAGACTAGCACCGGGGGATTTGTTCGTAAAAAGGTTGATAAAAAAATCCCAATCCAGATTAATGAGACTTGGATTTTATAACTCCGTAAATTTAGTTCCACAGTTTAAAGATATTGGCTTACTAGATGTTGACGCTAAAGTATCTGAAAGATTTACAGGTCAGATGTCTATAGGTTTAGGATATAGTCAGTTTACAGGATTATCCCTATTCGGTTAATAAAGAAAGGTAATTTTAGAGGTACAGGGGATACTTTATCTGCATCAATAAG
>CAZEUK010000213.1:0-2377 GCA_964514535.1 uncultured Aquificales bacterium | reverse complement strand
AGACTTTGGCACGTATATACTCTCATTCTCATGCACATAAACTTCTTTTTTCTCCCCTGTTTCCACATTCTCTAAATAAACTTTTGCAGTTCCCTTTACAACAACCCAATGTTCGCTACGATGATGGTGTAGTTGAAGACTTAAACTTTCATTAGGATAGACAGTTAACCTTTTTATCTTATATCTTTCTCCTTTCTCTAATTCTGTGAAGCTTCCCCAAGGTCTGTAAACTGTTGTGTGATGTATGACATACTCTTTTAAATCTTCCTTTTCAGACAACATCTTTACCAAATCTTTAACTTTTTGTGTATCACCTTTATGAGTTATAAGTAAAACATCATCAGTCTCAACAATTATCAAATCTTCTATATTGATAGTTGATATTAATCTTTTATTTCCTAAAATTAGACTGTTTTTTGTATCAATGGATATAACGTTTCCAAACTTAACGTTCCCTTCATCATCCTTAGGGTAAACTGAGTAAACACTATCCCAAGAACCTATATCAGACCACTGTATATACAAAGGTAAAACAACTGCATTTTGCGTTTTCTCCATAACTGCATAATCTATTGATATATCTGGAAGCTCCGAAAAGCTATTTATAAAATCTTCAAAATTTTTTTCTTTTATAAACTGGTAGATTTTAGGAGAATGTTTTTCAAACTCATTTAGAATAGTCTTAATTGAAAACATAAACATACCACTATTCCAATAATAATTACCTTTGGCTATATACTGTTGGGCTAGAGTTTTGTTCGGTTTTTCGTGAAATCTTTTAACTTTAAAGGCGTTAAACTCTCTATCTTCCTTTATAGGATTACTATTATCCGCTTCTATATAACCGTATCCTGTTTCTGGAGAGGTAGGATTTACACCAAAGGTTATAATATAACCGTCTTTAGCAAGTTGTTCTCCAAATTTTACATACTTTACAAATTTATCTTCTGGATTAATCAGATGGTCAGATGGAGATATAAATAAAACTGTTTCAGATGATACATCCTCTACATCTAATAAATATTTGACAGCAAGGGCTATAGAAGGGGCAGTATTCCTTTTTGCAGGTTCTAGAATAACTTTTAATTTTTCCCCTTTATCTTTTCCAAATACTTCTATTAAATGATGCCTTATTAAAAACTTATATTTATCATTTGTTAATATTAAAATATCGTTTAAATCTTCTACCAATTTTTTGTTTCTTAAAACTGTTTTTTGAAAAAATGAGTATTTCTCCCCTTCTCCCAATTTTAAAAATTGTTTTGGGTATAACTCCCTAGACAGTGGGAATAATCTAGTTCCACTCCCCCCAGCTAATATTACAGATTTCATAAAATCCCCCGAGTTAAAAATTTAATTAAGATTAAGAATATATCAGATTTGCCAATTTTCAATTTTTAATTTTTTAATCACAATTTTCAACACATACCTTTTTTACTTTTATACTTCCTCCACAACTTTCAAAGCAGATATTAAACTCGTTCGTACAATCACAGTTCAAACTACACATTTTTCTTTTTTGCTCTGCAATTATTTCAGACAAATTAGGTTTTGTAGGTGGTTTTGGAGGTTTAGGTTTATGCAAATTATGTTGGTGTAAGAGATTTTTGTAAAAATTCATTTCCGAACAGAATTTTTTGTCAGATGAACAAATCCTTGAAAAGTATCCGTAATTACTTAGCAATTCATCATATTTAGATTGCCAGTTGTTAAGCTCTCTTTTGTAAATCTTATATTTAGTTAAATAATCGTTATAAGCTATTTTATACTCTTCAAGCTTCAAGGAGTAAATTTCTTTAGCAGTTTTTATAGCTTCTTTATAACATTTCCTTTTTTCTTCTCTACATTTATACTCACATTTTTTCTTCTTTATTTCACAATCTTTAACACATTTTTTTCCTTCCAAACTTTTTGGTGGGTTGTAAATATATACCGTTTCATACCTAGGTGAACAGGAGAAAATTAAAGATATAAAATATAAAGCTAATGTAAATTTTAAATATTTGCCCATTTTTTTACCTTCTTTAAATTCTTTTCTCTCTGTATTTTGAAATCTATTAAGTTAGTTGTCAATAACCTATTATAAAAATATTTTAGCTATTCAAATGTAATGTATAATAATAAATAATTTTTCTTTGCAGGTTTTGTTTTGATGGACTATTTATATCTACTTTTACCTATAGTAATTGGTACTTTTTTTATAATATTGGCTCTTTCCATAAAGATTGTCCCACATAAAGAAGCTTGGATTATAGAAAGATTAGGTAAGTTTCATAAAGTCGCAGAAAGTGGTATCAATTTTATATTTCCATTTTTAGATACAGTTAAAGCTAAGTTATCTTTAAAAGAACAAGTTTTAGATGTTCCTAAACAGGAT
>CAZEUK010000212.1:0-2379 GCA_964514535.1 uncultured Aquificales bacterium | reverse complement strand
ATACAATGATAGAAAAATTAACGAATGAGTTATACGATGCATATAACAATAGAGGGGCTGCCGTTAAGAAAAAAGAAGATACACATAGAATGGCAGAAGCAAACAAAGCATTTGCACATTACAGATGGTAATAAAATCTTAGTATGTTTAAATCTAAAAATTTCAAAATCAGATTTTCTAAAAAGAGAATAGTGGAGGAATAATAATGGCAAGACAAGTGCCAATAGAAAAATTAAGAAATATAGGTATAGTTGCCCATATAGATGCAGGAAAAACAACTACAACTGAAAGAATACTATTTTATACAGGAAAAACTTACAAGATAGGGGAAGTTCACGAAGGTGCTGCTACTATGGACTGGATGGAGCAGGAAAAGGAAAGGGGTATTACAATCACAGCGGCTACAACGGCAGCATATTGGAAAGGACACCAGTTAAACATAATTGACACACCGGGACACGTAGATTTTGGAGTTGAAGTTGTCCGTTCTATGAAAGCTTTAGATGGAATAGTTTTTATATTCTCTTCAGTTGAAGCTGTTCAGCCACAGTCTGAAGCAAACTGGAGATGGGCTGATAAATTTGGAGTTCCTAGAATAGCTTTTGTTAACAAAATGGATAGGGTAGGTGCTGACTTTTTCAAAGTATATGATGATATAGTTGAAAAATTAGGAGCAAAACCTGTTCCTATACAAGTTCCTATAGGTGCAGAGGATAGTTTTATAGGAGTTGTAGATTTATTTGAGATGAAAGCTTACATCTGGAGAGGGGATGAGTTAGGAGCTAAATACGATATTACAGACGATATACCTGAAGAAGTTAGACCTGTAGCTGAAGAATGGCGAGAAAAAATGATAGAGGCAATAGTGGAAACGGATGAAGAGTTAATGGAAAAATATCTTGAAGGGGAAGAAATATCAACTGAAGAATTAAAAAAGGCTCTAAGGAAAGCTACTATAAATAGAGAATTAGTTCCTATGTTATGTGGTTCAGCATTTAAAAACAAAGGTGTTCAGCCTTTACTAGATGCTGTAATAGATTTCTTACCATCCCCAGTTGATATGCCACCTGTGAAAGGTGTTAATCCAAACACAGGAGAGGAAGAAGAAAGAAAACCTTCCGATGATGAGCCATTCTGTGCATTAGCATTTAAAGTTATGGCTGACCCTTATGCAGGTCAATTAACATACTTTAGAGTTTACTCCGGATACGTTAAGGCAGGAGATACTATTTTAATCGCAAATAAAGGTAAAAAAGTTAGAGTTGGTAGAATTTTAAGAATGCACGCAAACCAAAGGGAAGAGATTACAGAAGTTTACGCAGGTGATATTGCAGCTGCAGTAGGTTTAGATACAGTTACAGGTGATACATTATCAGATGTTCAGCATCCTATAGTATTAGAAAGTATGGAATTCCCAGAACCAGTTATTGCAATGGCGATAGAGCCAAAAACAAAACAAGACCAAGAAAAACTATCCCAAGTTTTAAATAAATTTATGAAAGAAGACCCTACATTCAAAGTTACAGTTGACCCTGAAACAAACCAAACTTTAATACATGGAATGGGAGAGCTTCACCTAGAGATTATGGTTGATAGAATGAAAAGGGAGTACAACCTAGAGGTAAACGTTGGTAAACCACAGGTTGCATATAAAGAAACTATTAAGAAAAAAGCAACAGGTGAAGGTAAATTTATCAGACAGTCTGGTGGTAGAGGTCAGTACGGACACGCAGTTATAGAGATAGAACCATTGGAAGGAAAAGAGTACGAGTTTGTAGATAAAATAGTTGGTGGAATTATACCAAAAGAGTATATACCTGCTGTTGATGCTGGTATTCAGGAAGCTATGAAAAACGGTGTAGTTGCCGGTTATCCTATGATAGGAGTGAAAGCTACATTATTTGATGGTTCATTCCACGAGGTTGACTCTTCAGAAATAGCATTTAAGATTGCAGGTTCTATGGCTTTCAGAGAGGCAGCTAAAAAGGCAGAGCCAGTTTTATTAGAACCTATAATGTTAGTTGAAGTGGAAACTCCTGAAGAGTATATGGGAGATGTAATGGGAGACCTTTCTAAAAGAAGAGGAAAAATATTAGGAAGTGAAAGAAAAGGACCTACAGTTTCTATAAAAGCTGAAGTTCCATTGGCTGAAATGTTTGGATACGCTACAGACTTAAGGTCTTTAACTCAAGGTAGAGCTACATTCTCTATGGTATTTAGTAAATATGAAGAAGTACCTAAAAATATTGCTGAAGAAATTGCAGGGCAGAGAAATAAAAAATCTGAAGAATAATTAAAAAAGAAAATTAGGAGGTAATTAATAAATGGCAAAGGAGAAATTTGAGAGAAAAAAGGAACACGTAAACGTAGGAACTATTG
>CAZEUK010000211.1:0-2396 GCA_964514535.1 uncultured Aquificales bacterium | reverse complement strand
GAAGCTATAGTATTAAATGAAAAGGGATTTGTCTCTGAAGGTTCAGCAGAAAATATATTTATAGTTAGAGATGGCAAGCTGATAACTCCACCTGTTTCAGATGACATACTGGAAGGTATAACTATAAATATATTTTCTGCTGAACCTTCAGAAACAAATCCCTTTTCATTTAATACTATAGCTTCATCTGCCCCATTTAAAAGGGCTTCTGTCTTTGCAAATGCACTGTTAACATAAGCTCCAGCGACTTTTAGCCTAGGTGGTATCATATTGTCATTTAATCTTCTCCAAGACGATACTTTAGCTTTAATCCCTTTATTTATATCTATATAATCACCTAAAGGATAGGTGTATATAGTTATCTTTGCAGAATATCCTATAAGTTTCGGACTTATCTTTAAATCTGAGAAGTAAACTAAAGGCCTTATATATATATCACTTTTAATATTGTTTTTTCTTATTAACTCCTTTGTAATCTCTATTAAGTCGTCAATACTCTCTTCTATCTCCATATTCAGAACTTTCATATTTTGGAACAATCTTTGATAATGTTCTCTAAAAAATAGACCATACATTTTGTCCGTTTCTTTATCGTAATAAGCCCTTATCCCTTCAAAAATAGCAGTTCCGTAATGTAAAGAGTTTGTTTTAACACTAATCTTAGCTTCATCTTCAGGAACAATTTTTCCTTCAAAATAGATATATTCCATAGATTTCCTCCATTATCTTTAGAACTTTAACTAAATCATTATAATCTAAATTAAAGTTAGTTCCTCTACTAACTGAAGTTAGTAGCTTTCTACTTCAAAATTGCACATTGATTATTCTGATAATATAAAAAAAAGTAAAAAAATTTAGCTATAGTTATTTTAGTAGGATTTAATAAGTTGATTAAAGTATAAAAAAGATTAGAAATTAAGATGGATGAAGGTGAAATTTTTAACCTAAAATTATCTCAAACATAGCTCCATTTTCTACAGGTATAGCTTTTATACTTCCGTTATGTTTTTCTATTATCTCCTTAACTATCGTTAAACCTAAACCACTTCCCTTAACTTTATTAGTGTAGTATGGTAGAAAAATATTTTTAATTTCTTCTGATTTTATACCTTTACCATTATCTTTTATAATAACTCTTACTTTACCGTTAATTCTCTCCGCTGAAATTTCTACATACCCATCTTTACCACTTTCTAAAATACTCTCATAACTATTTTGTATTAGGTTTAGAAAGGCTTGTTTTAATAATCCCTTGTCTCCATAAATTTTTATATTGTCAGGTACATTTAGAACCACTTTAAAGTTTTCTGTTGAATAACTAGCTGCTATATCATTTAAAAAATCCTTTAATTTTATTTCTTCTATTTCTAACTTTTTATCTGTTTTTGCTAGCTGGCCAAACTCTCTAACTAGTTTTGATAGATAATCCACTTCACTTTTTATAACCTTAACAGCCTTACTTAAAATATTTTCAAAATTTGGATTATTTCTTTTAAACTGTCTCTCTATCCTTTCTGCAGACAGTTTAATAGGTGTAAGTGGATTTTTTATCTCATGGGCAATTCTTCTAGCCATTTCTTTCCAAGTTAAGTATTTTTCCGCAAGAAGTATATCTGTAATATCATCAAAAACTAAAATATAACCTTTTGGTGAGATTTTTGTGATTTTTAGTATTATAGATTTTCCATCTCTATTAATAGTCTGTTCTTTGTCAATAAGGGATATATCTATACCTAAATCTTTTAAAAATTCTTCTATATCTTTATTCTTTAACTCATTTGGATTAATTCCTAAAATTTCAACAGCAGATTTATTAATCTTTTCTATTTTGCCAAATCTATTTGAGAATATAACACCTGTTCTAGCATTTTCCAAGATAGCTTCTAAATATTCTTTATTGGCTTTTAACTCCTTATTGTTCCTCTCTAACTTTAGATAAAGATTTTTCAACTCTTCAACCATATTGTTGAACTCTTTTATAAGTATTCCAATCTCATCAGGGGCTTTTATATTTATCTTTACATTTAAATTACCTTTAGCTAATTTCTTAGATGCTTCAACTAGCTTTTCCAAAGGATAAGTTATATTCCTAACTATATACTGACTGAACCAAATGGCCGCTAAAATGACAAACATAGTTAAAATTAACATTGTAATAATGTAAGTAATCCTTACAGGATTTTTGTAGTATCTAAACTTCTTATAAATCTCGTTAATCTTTTTTATCTTTTGATATGTTTCACTGAAGTTTTTATCTAATGGATAGATTAATTCTAAATCTTTATAGCTATACTTAAGAAATAGCCTGTTATCCTTTTCAATTAGTTCTGTTTTTTTTGAATTGGAATTCTCAAGTTTTTTTATTTTAACGTTAAAATATTTTTCTGCTTCTTCAC
>CAZEUK010000210.1:0-2407 GCA_964514535.1 uncultured Aquificales bacterium | reverse complement strand
ATTAAAAATGCAAAGCTTAATAGTTATTATTATCAATAAGGAAATGGTCATCAACTATAAGCTAAGAAAATAGATATTTATTTATTGTTAAGACTGTAAAAGACTTGATAAGAAACTTAATAATTGACTGTAAGTATATTATTCTTTATTAATTAGTTAAAAAATTAGATATGGGGAAATTAGATTGTCTGGTAAAAAAATTGTTATAGTGGAAAGTCCTAAAAAGGCAAAGGAAATACAAAAGTTTTTAGGAAAGGATTACATAGTAAAAGCTACAATAGGACACTTTAAAGATTTACCTGAAAAAGAAATGGGAGTGGATTTGGAAACATTTGAGCCAAAATTTGTTATAAAAAGTAAAAATCATAAAAAAATATTAACAGAATTAAAAAAGTTAGCTAAAGATAGTGAGATTTATATAGCAACAGACCCAGATAGAGAAGGTTATGCAATTGGATATTTTGCATATGAGGAGCTAAAGAAAAAGGCTAAAACTGTGAAAAGGGCTGAATTTCATGAGATAACTAAAAAACATATATTAGAAAGAATAAAAGATGCAGTAAATTTTGAGAATAGTAATTTTGGGCTTTTTAAGGCATTCTTAGGAAGAAGGGTTGGAGACAGAATTGTTGGTTATATACTTTCTCCTAAAGCATCAAAGGAGATAGGTGGTAGATTTTCTGTAGGTAGAGTTCAATCCCCTGCTGTAAGACTAATTGTTGAAAGAGAAGAAGAGATAAAGAACTTCAAACCTAAACCTTACTATGTTTTATCTGTTCAACTGAAAAAGGAAGACTTCGTTATAGAGGCTTTTTATGAAAAACAGAAGATAGAGGAAAAGGAAGTTGCAGAGAAGATATTTAATGAGATAAAAGAGGAAAAGTTTGCAACAGTTATTGATATAAAGAAAAAAGATGTTAAACAGTCTCCAAAACCACCCTTTACAACATCTTCATTACAACAGGTAGCTTCCTCACAGTTAAAATTTGCCCCTGAAAAAACTATGATTTTAGCCCAAGACTTATTTGAAAGTGGATTAATAACCTATCATAGAACTGATAGTGTAAGATTTTCAGAAGAGGCTATAAATGGTATAAGGGAGCTTATTAAGAAAGTTTACGGTAAAGAGTTTGTAGCGAAGAGAAAGAGGGTTTATAAATCTAAAAATACACAGGCAGATGCCCACGAAGGTATAAGAATAACTAATTTTGTATCGTGGGAAGAGCAGGAAAAACTTTTAAAGGAAAAAGGTTTATCTGAAGACCATAAAAAACTTTTATATCTCATTTATAAGAGAAGTATTGCCTCACAGATGGCAGATACAATCTATTCTAGAACATCAATCTTATTTGATATAAAGGGATATAAATTTAAAACTACCGCTTCAACTATTAAATTTTTAGGTTATAAAAAAGTTTACGATGATGATTTAGTTAAATCCCAAGAGGAAGTTTTTTATATTGAAGATAATCTTTTAAAGATTGGGGATAAATTGGAAAAAATTAAAGAAAAACTGGAAGAAAAATTTACGAAGCCACCACCTAGATACACTGAAGGTAGTTTGGTGAAAAAACTTGAGGAGTTAGGTATAGGAAGACCTTCAACCTATGCCACCATATTAAAAACTATTAAAGAGAGAGGATATGTAAAAAAAGAAGGAGGTAGTCTTTATCCCACAGAAGAGGCTTACTACTTGATTAGATATTTAAATGAAAAATATAACTGGGTTATTGATTATAACTTTACCAAAGAGATGGAAGAATTTTTGGATAAGGTAGAGGAGAATAAAAAAGATTGGAAAGAGTTTGTAAAAAAACTTTATGAAAGGTCTTCTTCTGGAGGAACTTCAAAAGTTTCACAAAAGATGAAAAATTATGCGTTAGATTTAGCTAAAAAACATGGAAAAAATATTGATGATATACTTGATGATTTTGAAAAGTTAAGTGAATTTATTGAAAAATATAAGGATACTAAGCCAACTGAAAAACAGATTAACTATGCTAAATCTTTAGCGGAAAAAACAGGTTTAGAGCTACCTGAAGATGTTTTACAGGATAGGGAAAAAATAAAAAAATGGATAAACAAGGCTAAAAAGGAGGCTATGAAGAGTTATAAACTGTCGGAGAAACAGATAGAGATTATAAAGAAGTATGGAGATGAAAAACTTTTGGAAGATACTCAGAAGGCTTTAAACTGGTTAAATAACTTCTTTAAAAAGAGAAGAAGAAAGAGGAGCTAGAGGATATGGCAAAATTTAGGACTAAAAAATCTTTAGGGCAACATCTTTTAATATCTGAAGGAGTTATAAAAAAGATAGTTGATTATATAGATGTAAATAATGAAGATATTATTGTTGAGATTGGAGTAGGAACTGGACAGTTAACAGAAGAGATATTAAGTAGAAATC
>CAZEUK010000209.1:0-2523 GCA_964514535.1 uncultured Aquificales bacterium | reverse complement strand
TATTAACCATAACTCTGCTAATACGCCTAATAATCCGATTTCTATAAATTCAGAAACAATAAATATACTTTCATATTTTCCAAATTGTGGAGGCGAATACTTATGTGGTAAATAACTTCCAGAGTTTATACCGTGTCCTATAACTAAGTTGATAATATTTTTTTCTTCTATATCCTTTTTTATTATAAAAATTGCGTCTTTTAGAATTGCTACTCTATTTGAAGATATACTGTTTAATACTCCAGAATTCAACAAATCTTTATCTATATGTTTTTTCCCAGTTATAACTTCATTCAATAAAATAAATCTGTTGTCAGTTTTTGATAGATACCAATAACCTGTTGATACGGATATTATTAGTAGTATATTAACGCTCCAGAAGATAATCTTGTTTATTATCTTATTCCTATACAAAACAATTAAAGTCAAGTAAAAGATTATAAATAAACCTAAAATTGGAGTTCTCTTATGTGTAAAAAAGACCATTCCTATAAATAGGAAAGTAAGTATAAAAAATGTAAAACTTAAAAGTTTGTTTCCCTTCTTATAAAAGTATAGAGCCAATAAAAAGGATGTAATGGAAAACATTGAGTAAAACTGACCTACTTCAAAAACACCTCCCCATACAGGAGCAGGTAAACCAGTTTTAATATATTTGTATATAACTATCGGTATAAGAATAATTGATATTGCTATAAAGATATAATTAATTCTTAATACAATTTTCTTCGTATCGTTTAACTTAAAGAAGTATAAAACTTGAAATAATCCCTGTTCTAATCCTTTGTTAATCAATTTTAGATTGAACAAAGATGTTGATAACAGGGCAATTGATGAATAGAGTAATAAAGGTTTAGTTAAAGCTCCTAAGTCAATTCTTCTTTTGAAAAAATCGTATATTAAAACAAAAATTCCGACGACAACTAAAATTTCAAAAACAGAGATAGAGATAAAGGCGGAAAGTATAAGAAGATATATATATACTTCTCTAAAATCTATATTTTTTAATTTAGTTTTCAAAACTTATCCTTTACTCGCTGTAATATACATAATTTATATAAACCTGCTTTACATAATTTCTTGTTTCTGCAAAAGGATAAAATTCAACAAATTCCGCAACATCTCTTATTCTATTCTTTTTCAAAAACTTTTGCACATTACCGGGGCCACTGTTATATGAAGCTATAGCGTAAAATAGATTACCTTTAAACATCCTTAATAATCTCTTTATATACCATCTACCGTATCTTATATTTATCTCAGGTATAAACAGGTCTTCAACATCAAAATCTTTGTCTCCTAATTTCATAGCTATCCATTTACCAGTTTGTGGCATAATCTGCATTAGTCCAATAGCATTTGAACGGGAAACTGCATAGGGATAGAATAGGCTTTCCTGTCTCATTATTGCGTAAACAATGTCTTCATTTGTTATGTATTGGAATGGTCTTGGAAAAGAAAATCCATACATTTTTAAATCTCTGTATTTTTTCTTATAAAACTCCCTAGTGGTTAACTCAGGGAATACTTGGTGTAGTTTCAGTTTATCCCGTAAGGTATAGGCTTTTCTATAGTAATAATTTGCTTCTGCATATGCGTCTTTATACATACCTATCTGTTTTAATCTGTATATAAGCGTTAAAACTTCGTCTAGAGGAAGATTTAAAGTTTTACTTTTTATATCTAAAAATGTCTTTTTAACATTTAACTTTTTCTTTGAATATATAGAGTAAAAACTGAATGGATTGTTATAGGATGCGGCTTTTATTAGGTAATATTTAGACAAATCGTCATCTAGAAGTATCTTATACGTAAGATGTAACCAGTAGTATATTTTAGATTTATCTTTATTTTTATACTTTATTGCTACCTTAAACTTATCTACTGCGTCTTCAAAATTGCCTTTTCTATACTCAAGTAAACCTAATAAAAAATGTTTCTCACTTATGTAATCAGGATGTCTAACATAAGATGCATATGTATTTATTTTATAGTACTTTCCTTTATAAAAAAGTTTAGTCATTACATCTAAAGCTATTTTGGAAGCATACTTTACATTCCCAACTTTATTTAGAAGTTTTATATATTCTTCCGCATCTTTTTGTCTTCTTTTATACATCTTATAAACAAGTTCTCCAAAGGTATCAGATGTTTTAGGAAAGTAATATATGTAAGACCAAGCCTTTTTATACTTACGTGATTTTATATAACTTAAAGCTAGATAATAATATTTTTTATCTTTATTTTTTAAATAAGGTGCTATTCTTAAAATATCTTTATATCTTCCTTTTCTTGCAAGTTTTCTTATAGTACTTAATTTTTTACTTTCTGATACGTAGTTTATATTTTTAAGAAAAGCTCTCATACCGGGTATAGATGTAGCGTACTCATTGGCTAGAATTCTTTCAACTCTCTTTACTTTTTCAGTCTGCCCATAATAGCTATAAATATCTTTTTGCATTTTTAACAGAACAGGTGCTTCTTCCTCTAAAAGTGCTCTGTAATCTGTTAAATCAGCAAGTT
>CAZEUK010000208.1:0-2526 GCA_964514535.1 uncultured Aquificales bacterium | reverse complement strand
TGGGTTAAAAATTGGCTTAATAAAGAAATGGAAAAAAATTATTTTTAGAGGAATTATGATGTTTATTATAGGGGAAAATATTTATAAAGTTTACCAAATGGATGGTGGTGAAAAAGTTATAGCCTTGAAAGGTATTAACATACAGATTGAAAAAGGGGAACTTATAGGGTTAATGGGACCTTCTGGGTCAGGAAAAAGTACACTTTTAAATATACTTGGTGGTATAGATAGAGCTACCAAAGGGAAAGTTTTAATAGATGGTAAAGATATAGAAAAGATGAAAGATAAAGAGCTCGCTAAATTTAGGAATAGAAATATTGGTTTCGTTTTCCAGTTTCACTATCTTTTACCTGAATTTACCGCACTTGAAAATGTTATTATTCCTACACAGTTTTATAGATATATGAATTACAGAGAAGCTAAAGAAAGAGCTACAGAACTACTTGTAAAACTAGGATTAGAAAAGAGATTAAATCATAAACCTTCCCAATTGTCAGGTGGAGAACAACAAAGGGTAGCTATAGCTAGAGCGATAATAAACGAGCCTAAGATAATCTTTGCAGATGAACCTACAGGTAATTTGGACAGTGAGAATACAAAAAATGTAATGGAGATTTTCAGAACTTTAAATAAGGAAAAAAATATAACGATAGTCATTGCTACCCACGATAATTTTGTGGCAAGCTTTTGTAATAGGATTGTAAAACTGAAAGATGGAAGGATAGAGGAAGAAATTTTCAATTGAAATTTATGATATAGATAGATTGAAATTTTTAAATATTGCATATATTACCATTGTCAAATAATTTGACAAAAATTAACTAAAGGGGTTTTGAGATGTTTGAAAAATTCACAGATAAAGCTAGAAAAGTTATTTTAAGAGCGAGAGAAATAGCAAATGATTATAGAACAAATTATTTAGGTAGTGAGCATTTATTATTAGCCTTATTAGAGTTAGAAGATATACCAGTATTGGTATTATCTAGATTTGGTCTTACAGTTGATAAGGTGAAAAGAACATTGATGTCTCAAATGTCTAGAGGAAATTACAGTGGTGAGATACTATTTGCACCGGACGCTAAAAGAGTTTTAGAAAACGCAGTTGAAGAGAGTAAGATACTACACCATCAAGTTGTTGGACCAGAACATCTATTTATAGGAATAATAAGAGAAAAATCAGGTTTAGGTGGTAGAGTTTTAAGAGGGTTTGGAATAGATGAGTATGCTGTAAGAAAAGAAATATTACAGATACTAGGAGAAATACCACCACAAGAGAAATTTAAACAAGTTCCTACACCTAACATTGATAGATACGGTAGAGACCTAACAGCTTTAGCAAGGGAAGGTAAATTAGACCCTGTTGTTGGAAGGGATAGGGAAATAGAAAGAGTAATTCAAATACTTTCAAGGAGAAGAAAGAACAATCCAGTTTTAATTGGTGAGCCGGGAGTAGGTAAAACATCTATCGTAGAAGGTTTAGCACAAAGGATAGCAGAAGGAAAAGTACCAGAAAATCTACAAAATAAGAGAATTGTGGCTTTAGATTTGACTTCTCTTGTGGCAGGCACAAAGTACAGAGGTCAGTTTGAGGAAAGAATTAAAAATATACTTAAAGAATTGGAAAAAGCTCCTTATATAATTCTATTCATTGATGAATTACACACATTAGTCGGTGCAGGTTCTGCGGAAGGGTCATTGGACGCATCTAATATGTTAAAACCTGCTTTAGCTAGAGGAGAAATACAGGTTATAGGAGCTACAACTTTAGATGAGTATAGGAAACATATTGAGAAAGATGGAGCTTTAGAGAGAAGATTTCAACCTGTTTTAGTTGACCAACCATCTCCTGAGGACACTATAAAAATATTAAACGGATTAAAGAAAAAGTTTGAAGAGTTCCACGGAGTAGAGTACACGAAAGAGGCAATAGAAAAGGCAGTTGAATACTCTACAAAGTATATAACAGATAGATATTTACCTGACAAAGCAGTTGATTTGATAGATGAAGCAGGAGCGTTGGTAAGAATTAGAGAGATGGAATTACCGGCTAAACTTAAAAAATTAGAAAAGCAGATTGAAAAATTGGAAAAAGAAAAGGCTAAGGCGGCTAAAGAACAGGATTATGAAAAGGCGGCAGAAATAAGAGATAAAGAATTAAGATTAAGGGCTAAATATGAGACACAAAAAGCAGAATGGAGAGAGAAAAAGAAAGAGAAAAAACCTAAAGTTAAAGGTGATGATATAGCACAGGTTGTATCAAAATGGACAGGTATCCCTGTTACAAGATTAACAGAAACGGACACTGAAAAACTGTTAAGAATAGAGGAAGAATTACATAAAAGAGTTATAGACCAGAAAGAGGCTATTGAAGCTATAGCTAAAGCTATAAGAAGAAATAGTGTAGGATTGAAAGGTAGACACAGACCTATAGGAGTATTTCTATTTTTAGGACCTACCGGTGTTGGTAAAACAGAAACAGCAAAAGCGTTGGCTGAATATTTGTTCGGAACAGAAGAAGCTTTAATA
>CAZEUK010000207.1:0-2566 GCA_964514535.1 uncultured Aquificales bacterium | reverse complement strand
ATTACCTTTTCAAAATAGATTTATAAGGATTTTTTTTAAGAAAATTCCAACTAAAATAAAGCCATTTTTTATTTTCAACGATTGGTTCAGAAATTCCACCTAAATCATTAAGTATATTTTTCCTTTCTATAATTAAATCTTCTTTCATAAAACTGTCCCGCTAAAAGTAAAAGTTATAACTTCATTTTTCTATAATAAAGGAAACTCTTTAAAATTCTACTGTCCCGATTAAGTTGAAAATTAATAAACGTGACACATAAAAAAGATTTTTTAAAAAAAAGATAAAGAATAAAAATTTATTCTCTCTTAAATTCTTCAGGTAGCTCTCTAGGAGGTTCTCCTAAATATTCAACATCTTTTTCCTCATCTAATCGTTTAGAGAATGGTTTTTCCATAACAAGCTCTTCGTAAGCATGGGCTACCAATCCTGCAGACCTACCTATTATAAAAAATCCTTTTCCCATTCTATAATCAAATCCCATTTCTGATACTATTGAAGCTATTGCACCATCAACATTTAAAATTAATTTTTTACCTTTAATCTTTTCAATTGCCTTTTCTACTTCCAACGCAAATTTTACATATTTCCCAAAAAAACCTAACTTTTCAGCTATTTCTAATAACTTTTTTGACCTAGGGTCAAAATCTTTATAATATCTGTGTCCAAAACCTGCTATTCTTTTTTTATTGTTTAAATATTCCCTTACAACTTCTTCAGCATCTCTTTCAACATTTTCCTGTAAAAATTTCATTGCATTTTCTAAAGCTCCGCCATGGGCTTCACCAAATGCTAAAATCCCTGCACCAACACCTACATGTAAGGAATTACCTCCACTGATTACAGCTCTAGCAGATATAACGGAAGGTGGAGCTATAGAGTGCTCCACCAGAGAAACAAAGATTGCATCCAACATTTTAGCTTCATTTTTTGAAGGTAGTTCACCTTTTAATACTAAAAATATAGCCTCTGAAAAGGTTAAATTGCCTATTAAATCCTCTAATTTATATCCTCTAACGTAAGCATCATGACCAAAATGCCAACTTATAGCCGTTCTCCACATCTTCTTAGACATTTTAAATTCCCCTATAAAGATTTAAAAATAAATCTACTTTTCTACTTTCTTTATAACCTCGTAAACTTCTATTGATGGTTGTCCAGCAAAAAACTCCTTAGGTGGTTGTTTCTCATGGGCTTTTCTGAAAGCCTCACTTTCAGTATACTTTCTAAATGCTTCCATATCTTCCCATATAGTCTCAATTACAAAGTTATTGTTAGGTGGCATATGGGGAGATAACTGTTTAGGTTCTAAAACTCTCATTGAAATAAAACCTTCCATATTTTCTATACCATGTTCACCGAATTTTTTAAGAGTGTACTCCTTAAACTGTTCCTTATATTCAGGATTAATTGGAAATTTTACTAACACTATTACCAACGATAATAACCTCCTTTATAAATATTTGCTAACTACTATTATAAACTATCGTTTAATAGAAATATCAGTTTTTCTTCTATAATCATTAACTTTTTAGTTTAAGTTTAACATTATAGATAATGTTAACTTAATAATTGTAAGGAGCGTATCTATGTTAAAAAAATTTTTAGTTTTTATTTTTACCTTTTTTATTTCTTTTTATTTATCCTTTGGGGAAAGTAAAGATAGTGAACTGAAAGATTTAAGAGTTAGGATGATTGTTGACACACTTATACCTCAGTACGATGAATATAAAGAACAGAAGATTGTAAAGTTTTTTGATGCGTTTGGAATATATCCGTATAAGGAAAATTACTTTTTGTTCTATACGTATGACTTTAGCAAAAAACCTGATAGGAATAGAAAAGAAGCTAAGTTTCAGTTAAGTTTAATGAAACCTTTAATATACAATCTTGTAGGTTTAAATGAAGTTTACGCTTTTGCATACACTCAGAAATCTTTTTGGCAGATATACAGCCATTCCTCACCTTTTAGAGAAACGAATTATGAACCTGAATTTTTAGTTTTAATACCTGTTGATTTTTACAATCTTCAGGGAATTAAGTTAAGTTTAAATCATCAATCAAACGGACAGGATGTTCCAAAATCTCGCTCGTGGAACAGGTTTATATTTGAAACATTTTATAAATTTGGAGACGTTAGGGTTAATCTACAAATATGGTATAGAATTCCTGAAAGTGAAAAAGATGACGATAATCCAGACATTTTACATTACTTAGGAAATGGTCAACTAGAGATTTATATACCTTACAAATCAAATCTTTTTAAGTTTACAATAAGAAATAATCTTAAGAGTTCTCATAATAGGGGCTCTTTTCAGTTTGATTGGTCAATTCCTATAGGATACTTTAAACATACATATCTATACTTTCAGTACTTTACAGGTTATGGGGAAAGTCTAATTGATTACAATAGACATGTTGATAAAGTGGGAATTGGCGTTATGTTGACAAGATAGTAAAAAAGTAAAGATAAAAAGAATTAATCCTCGCAGAAAGGTCTTAAATATTTTGCTCTGTGAGGATGTCTTAACTTTCTTAAAGCTTTTGCCTCTATCTGTCTTATTCTTT